>JBOGJK010000656.1:0-1710 GCA_050745345.1 Thermoanaerobaculia bacterium | reverse complement strand
GGCAGAGGCTCGTCTTCACGGGAGGGAGGGCGGGTGAGCCCGGGTTGAGCGTCTTCTGGCAGAAGGCCGACGGCAGCGGCGAGCCGGAGCTCTTGGTCGGCGGCGGTGAGGAAAAGCATCCCGGATCTTTCACCCCCGACGGAAGCGGCCTCCTCTACGCGGGAGGAGCGGGAGATGAGTGGGAGATCTGGCTCAAGTCGCTTTCGGGAAAGGATGATCCCAGGCTCATTCTCAAAGGCGACTCGGACGATCCGGTTGTCTCGCCCGACGGGCGCCTGATCGCCTACGAATCGGGGGAGACGGGAGAGATCGAGATCTTCCTGCGGAGCTTCCCCGGCCTCGAAGGCAAGACTCAGGTCTCGGCGGGCGGAGGACGGCGCCCCCGCTGGTCACGAGACGGTCGGGAGCTTTTTTATCGGAGCGGCGACCGGTTCTTCTCCGTTCGGGTCTCACCGTTGCCGCAATTCGAGGTTGGCGCGCCCAAGCTTCTCTTCGAGGTCCCAGGCATCCGCGGCTACGACGTCGTGCCCGAGGGCAACGGCATCTTCGCGGTGTGGCGACCTCCGGACTCCGGCATCCAGAGAGAGTTAAAGCTGGTCGTCAACTGGTTCGACGAGCTCGAGCGGCTGGCGCCGCCGGGAAAGAAGCGATGAGGGTTTACCCTCTCCCCCCTCGCGGGTGGAGAGGGGATTTGCTCGCGAGCTATATCTTCTCGATCCGGACCAGGGCGTTGTAGTCCGGCTCGCCGGATTCTTCGTCGGCCGCCGTCGAGAGCAGGCTCATCGCCTCGGGCCAGTGGACCTCGAGGTTGCCGCTCTTGATGGGCGCGAGCTTCGCGCGGCCGCGAAACTCGCCGTTTTCGGACACGAGCCGCACGGGTGTCCCCTCGCCGAGGCCGAGGGTCGCGGCATCGTCGGGGCTGATGAGCACGTCTTCGCGAGCGGCGCCGGTCAGGGGATCGACCTGCCGCTGCACCATGGAGTTGAACTGCTTGCCGCGGCGCGTCGAGACGGCGAAGAGGCCCGCTCGCGCCGGGCGCTCGGGCAGGGCCACGGCCGCGAAGCGTGCCTTTCCGTCCGGTGTGGCGAAGCGGCCGTCGGCATAGAGGCGCGGCCCGCCCCACTGGATCTGGTCGCCCGCCTTCTCGAGTCTCTCGATGCCGGCGTAGAGCGGGATGGCCCTGGCCATCTCGCGGCGCAGGTCAGGGGTCGAGGCGCAGCAGATCTTCCCGGCCAGCCCGGGCCTCGCGCGGGCCGCGGCCTCGAGGAGGACCTCCCACTCCGGCCGCGCGCGCCCGATCCGGCGCCCGGCGATCTCCGGCGAGAAGATGATGCGCCGTTCGGTGGAGGTCTCGGTCACGCCGCCGGGCGTCTCGTAGCGCGTGGCCGCGGGCAGCAGCAGCACGGCCTCCGAGGGGGGCACGAGGCAGGCGCTCGAGACGACGATGTCCTGGTGGACGCGCAGGGCCGGCCGCTCCAGGGCCCGCCGGCTTCTTGCGGCGTCGGGGACGGTCTCGAGGAAGTTGCCGCCAACGATCCAGAAGACGTCGAGCTTGCCCTGCGCGGCGGCCTCGATCTGCTCGATGGCCGCGCGGCCGGGAAAGCGCGGGGTGGGAAAGCCCCAGACCTCCTGCCAGCGGTCGAGCGAGGCCCCATCCGGGTTGGGCGCGCAGCCCACCTCGGCGCCGCCCTGGACACCCGAGTGCCCGCG
>JBOGJK010000655.1:0-1609 GCA_050745345.1 Thermoanaerobaculia bacterium | reverse complement strand
CCGTGGACCTCGTCCTCGACCCGGTCGGCGCCGACACCCTTGCCGGCGATCTGCGCGTGCTCGCACCGGGGGGGCGCATCGTTCTGCTCGCGACGATGTCGGGCGCGGCGGCGCCTCTCGACCTCGCGCTGCTGATAGGAAAGCACGCGCGGCTGATCGGATCGACGCTCCGCTCCAAGCCTCGCGAGGAGAAGGCGGCGCTGGTGGCGCGGTTCCGGCAGGAGATGCTGCCGGGGTTCGCGTCCGGGCAGCTTCGGGTCGAGGTGGACTCGGTCTTTCCCGCGGCCCGCGCCGGCGAGGCGTTCACGCGCATGCGGGAGAACCGCAACGCCGGCAAGATCCTGATCGACTGGAGGGTGTCGACCCCGGCAGGAGGCTAGGGTCCGCCACCCGCCGCGCGCGCTGCGAAGACTCGCGGGTCGTTCATCAGTGCGTTGTTTTCGCCGAAGACGCGCCATTCGGCGAACAATGCCCAGAAGTGCAGCCCCACCGCCAGAAGGGAAGCGGCCAGGTGGGTCCAGGTCGGGAGAGCGCGCGTGTGGACCGCCCCGCCCAGGACGAAGACGCCGATGGCGGAGAGAAGCGCGAAGGTGGCCGGGGGCGAGGTCCTCCGCTTGAAGTCGGAGAGCGCCCGCAGGATGGCGCGGCGTTGCTCCTCCGGATAGCCCCCGATCTCGTCCTTGACGAGCCTGCCCGTTCCGATGAAGTAGAAGATCACCATCGACTGCGAGAAGAGGGACAGGAGCACCGTCGGGATGGCGTATCCCACGTGGCGGGGCACCAGGGTCCCGGCGGCGGCCACCCCCGCCTCGACCGAAAAGCCCTGGACCGACGTGAAGAGGAGCCCCGCCAGGGCCAGGGCCGTCGTCGAGAGCAGCACCACCGCCACGCCGCGATGTTATCCGCGGTGGCAGCGCGCCGGCGCCTGGCTTTGCCTTGACCGGGCGGGAGGGGAGGAACAGAATCGCGTCGTAACCGAGAGGGCATATGAACAGCGAAGTTCGGACACTCTGCGACATCTTCCTCTCCGCCGCGGCGTCGGGAAAGCCGGATCTTCTGATCTCGAAGGTGGGTGGCGCATGGAGGCCGATCTCGGCCGCCGACTTCGGGGTCACCGTGCGGGCGCTTTCCCTCGGCGTCAACTCGCTCGGCGTTGCGCCGGGCGACCGCGTCGCGATCCTCTCCGAGAACCGTCCGGAGTGGGCCATGGCGGACTACGCCATCCAGTGCGCCGGCGCGTGGTCGGTGCCGATCTACCCGACGCTCCCGGCGGGACAGATCGCCGCCCTGCTGAAGGACTGCTCGGCCCGCGCCATCTTCGTCTCGAACGCCGAGCAGCTCGCGAAGATCCAGGCGATCCGGTCGCAGTGCCCCTCTCTCGAGTACGTCATCGGGATCGAGAGCGCCGTGCCGGCGGAGGCGGGCTACCTGAACTTCCACCAGGTGGTGGACAGGGGGCGCCCGACCCTCGAGATGAGTCCCGGCGTGTTCGAACAGCGGGCGGCGAGAGTCAAGCCGGACGACGTCGCGACGATCATCTACACCTCGGGCACGACGGGCGAGCCGAAGGGCGCGATGCTGACGCACTCGAACTTCGTCTCGAACGTGA
>JBOGJK010000654.1:0-3949 GCA_050745345.1 Thermoanaerobaculia bacterium | reverse complement strand
GCCCCGACCTGCCCGCCACCACCTCGTAGAGGGGCTTGAGGATGTCGATCGGGACCGGGAAGACCACGGTGCTGCTCTGCCCGCCGGCGGACATCTCGGCCAGCGTCTGGAGGTAGCGGAGCTGGATCGAGGCCGGGTCGGCGGAGAGGACCTTGGCCGCCTGCCCGAGCTTCTCGGAGGCCTGGAGCTCCCCCTCGGCATGGATGATCTTCGCCCGCTTCTCCCGCTCCGCCTCCGCCTGCTTGGCCATCGCACGCTGCATCTCGGGGGGCAGATCGACCTGCTTCACTTCGACCAGCGACACCTTCACTCCCCACGGGCTCGTGTGCTCGTCGATGACATTCTGGAGCGCCACGTTCAGCTTCTCCCGCTCGGAGAGCAGCTCGTCGAGCAGCGCCTGCCCGAGGATGCTGCGCAGCGTCGTCTGCGCGAGCTGCGAGGTTGCGTAGAGGTAGTTCTCCACCTGGACGACCGCCTTATTGGGGTCGACGACGCGGAAATAGACAACCGCGTTGACCTTCACCGAGACGTTGTCCCGGGTGATGATGTCCTGCGTCGGCACGTCGTGCACGACGGTGCGCATGGAGATGCGGACCATCGTCTCGAAGGGCCAGAAGATCAACACGAGGCCCGGGCCCTTCGCCTCCCGAGAGAGGCGCCCCAGCCAGAAGGTGACGGCCCGTTCGTACTCCTTCAGGACGTTGATCCACTTGAAGAGCAGAATGAGCCCGATGAACCCGGCAAGGAGCAGTCCGGTCGGAAAAGTCGCGGGCATCACGTCCTCCGTTCGACTCGAAGCGTCAGGCCATCGACGCGCACGATCCGCACCTCGTCCCCCGGGACGAGATCCGACGGACCCCGCGCGTCCCAGTACTCGCCGAACACGTGCACCCTCCCGGCGCCGTCCGAAAAGCCTTCCACGACGCGCGCGGTCTCGCCGACCATCCCCGCCACACCGGTGGTCGCCGGGCGGCGCCGCAGCTGGATCGTCTTGGCCGTGAGCAGGGCGACGACCGAGAGCGTCAGGACGAGCGAGGGCAGCAGGATGCCGAGGTCCACCCGGTAGTCGGCCGTTCCTCCGCGCCCCGAGAAGAGCAGCAGGGACCCGGCCACGAGCGCGATCGCGCCCCCCGCGGCGAGAAGGCCGTGGCTGACGACCTTGACCTCCGCCACGAAGAGGCCGATCCCGAAGAGGATCAGAAAGATCCCGGCCAGGTTCACCGGCAGCACGGAAAAAGCATAGAGCGCGAGCAGCAGCGCGATCCCTCCCACGATCCCGGGAAGGATCGCCCCCGGGTTCGAGAGCTCGAAGTAGAGCCCCACCAGGCCGAGCATGAAGAGGATGTACGCCACGTTGGGGTGCGAGACGGCGCCGAGCAGCTTCTCGACGGCCCCCATCTCCCGCGTCTCGATCCGGGCCCCGGCCAGCCGGAGCCGCACCCTGCCGCCGCCGACCCGCTTGACTTCCCGCCCCTCGAGCTGACCCACGAGGTCCTCGACGTCGCGGGCGACCAGCTCCACGAGCCCCGCGCTCTTGGCCTCCGTCTCGGTATAGGACACGCTCCGGGCGACTGCCGCTTCCGCCTTCTCGACGCTGCGGCCGCGCTGGCCGGCGAGCGTGCGGATGTAGGCGCGGGCATCCTGCTCCGCTTTCTCGTTGACGGTCTTGGGCAGCTCCTGCCCTTCTCCCGCGACCGGATGAGCCGCGCCGGTGTTGGTCCCGGGCGCCATGGCCGCCACGTCACCCGCGAGCAGCAGGAAGAACCCGGCGGAGGCCGCCTGCGCGCCCGCCGGGGAGACGAACGTCGCGACGGGCACCTTCGAGCGCAGGATCGCCGAGGTCATCTCCCGGGTCGACGAAAGCAGGCCCCCGGGCGTGGAGAGGCCGAGCACGACCAGATGCGCGCCGTCCCGCTCCGCTTCCCGCAGGAGCTTTCCGAGGTAGCTCGCGGCGACCGGATGCACCGGCGTGTCGATGCGGCCCACCCGCACCAGCGGGGCCGCCGCTTCCGGGGCGGGCACGGCGGCCGGCGCCAGCCACAAGAGCAGCAGCGCGATTCCCCTCAAGGCCCTCTCGATCAAGGAGCGAGATTCTATCGCAGCGGGCCACCGCGCGATAACCTGCGGGCATGCGCGTCCGCCCCCTCGAGGCGCTCAACTTCGGCGTGCTGCTCGTCCTCTCGGTCCTGGCCCTCGTTTTCTACCGGGCGCTGCCGGACCCCGGGGAGATCCTCCTTCGCTTCGCCCTGATGGGCGCCTTCCTGGCGCTGATGGACTTCCTGTCCCGGCGCGCCGAGCGCCTGCCCCCCGCGATCCGTGTCGTCGTGGACTTCTATCCGACCGCCTTCATCCCCTTCGTCTTCGAGAGCCTGGGGCCGCTGATCGCGGCGGCCCGCGGGCAGGCGCGCGACGACCTGCTGATCGCCGCCGACCGCGCGCTCTTCGGCACCGATGTGACGGTCTGGCTCGAGCGGTTCGTCCGGCCCTGGCTGACGGACCTCTTCTACCTCTTCTACTCCACCTACTATTTCATCGGTCTCGCTCTGGGCGCCGCGCTCTGGCGCCGCGACCACGCGGAGGCCCGTCGGTTCATCTTCACGATGAGCTTCTGCTACTTCGTCTCCTACGTCGGCTACTTCGCGCTGCCGGCGCTCGGACCCCGCTTCGCGCTGGCTTCCGAGCAGCGGGTCGTCCTCGAGACGACCCCGCTGTCGCGCGCCGTCTCGACCACCATCAACCAGCTCGAGCGCACGAAGCTCGACGTCTTCCCTTCCGGACACACGATGATCGCGGCGGGAGTTCTTCTCGTGGCGTTCCGCCGCGCGCGGAGGGCCTTCTGGATCCTGCTGCCCGTCGTGATCGGGCTGGTTGTCTCGACGGTCTACTGCCGGTACCACTACGTGGCGGACGTGATCGCGGGGCTCCTGCTCGCGGTCCTGGCCGTGCCGATCGGGGAGAGGATCTACGACCGGGCGGTCGGCGATCCGCCGGCTCCCGGCTCGAGAGACTTCTCGTACATCCGATAGGTCTTGTAGACCTTCCCGCCCCAGAGCTTCATGCCGCGGATCATCAGCTCGTTGTCTTCGAGCAACCAGGAGACCTCGCAGCCGGTATAGCCGCGCGCCAGGGCGGTGCGCAGGCTCTGCTCGAAGAGAAGGGATTGCAGGCCGCGTGACCGGTACTGCTTCTTGACTCCGAGGGTGAGGACCCGCACGGTACGGATGCGGCGGATCCCGAACAGGAACTTGAGCCATCCGATGGGCATCAGCCGCCCCTTGAGCGGCGCCATCGCCCTGTTGTAGTCGGGCAGCGTCAGCATGAACGCGGCGGGCTCTGCGGATCCGTCGGCGCGCACGAACTCGCCCAGCAGCGCGAACTCCTTGACGAGCAGCGGCTTCAAGCGCATCGCCATGAAGTCCATCTCCTCGCTGGTCATCGGCACGAAGCCCCAGTTCTTCTCCCAGGCGGCGTTGTAGACCTCGCGCACCCGCGGCAGATCCACCTTGAGGCTCCCTCTGGAGATCTTGTGGATACGGAAGCTCCGCTCGTTGCGGCGGACGCGCTCGTTGATCCGCGTGAACCGCTCGAGCGGCTTCGGGCCGATCTCGAACCAGTAGGCGAGCAGGTCCTTGGCCTTCCGAAACCCTGCCCTTTCGTAGAGCGCGGGGTAGTACCGCGGGTTGTAGGTCATCATCACGACCGGGGGCGAGTCGAAGCCGTCCACGAGCAGGCCCGCCTCGTCGTTCAGAGAGGGGCTGGCCGGCCCCCGCAGCACCCTCATCTTGCGCTCCCGGGCCCAGAGCGAGGCGGCCTCGAAGAGCAGACGCGCCGCTTCCGGGTCGTCCACCGACTCGAAGTAGCCGAAGAACCCGGTCTTCTCGCCGTGAAACTCGTTGTGGCTGCGGTCCAGGATCGCCGCGATCCGCCCAACGTCCCGGCCGTCGCGCCG
>JBOGJK010000653.1:0-5785 GCA_050745345.1 Thermoanaerobaculia bacterium | reverse complement strand
GGCCTGTCTCGGCCTCGAAGCTCTCTCTGGCGCGCTGCATCCGCTCGTAGAGCGCCCGCCACTCCCGGACGAGCTCTTCGCTGCGTCCGGTCGCCATCGCCCGCAGCTCGAAGAGGGCGAGCGCGGCGGGGAAGGAGTCCCGAAAGACGAGCCGGCGCGTCGGGATACGGCTGTCGGGGCGGTGGGAGAGGCGGCCCACCAGCGTCAGCGCCTGCTTGATCCGGTGAGAGACGAGGTTGGGCCACGCCAGGCGGATCGCAATCGGCGTCACGGTCTCCTCGAGCAGTATCGCGAGCAGGCCGGGCGAGGGCTCACCGTCCGGGGCGCGCTGCCGCAGGGCGGCGCGCACGACCGGCAGCACGAGCAGGGCGAAGAGGACGGCGTCCTCGTAGGCGCGGCCGCGGCGGCGCTCGGCGTCCAGCGCGTCGAGCAGGGTCCAGAAGAGGTGCCCGGTGCCCTGCGGGTGCTCCGGATCGATCTCCCGAAGAACAGAGGCGAGCTCCGGCAGCAGCACGTCGAGCAGGCCCACCTCGCGCAGCAGCAGGAAGGTCGGCAAGGAGTGGCCCCCCCGCAGCATCTGGAGCAGCTCTTCGGCGACGCGAGGGGGCGCCGACTTGGCGATCTCCTTTCGGTGGGCGAGGATCGCCTCGTAGGCGTCGGGCGTGATCGCGAAGCCGAGGCGGCTCGCGAACTCGACCGCCCGCATCATCCGCACCGGGTCCTCCCGGAAGCGGATGTCCGGGTCCCCGATCGTTCGGATCAGGCCCGCCTCGAGGTCGTCCAGGCCCCCCACGTAGTCCAGGATCGAGAAGTCCGAGATGTCGTAGAAGAGGCCGTTGACCGTGAAGTCGCGCCGCAACGCGTCCTCGCGCGCGGTGCCGAAGACGTTGTCGGAGGTCATCAGGAGCTCCGGCGCCTCCGGGTCCAGGGGCTCGGGGCGCCGGCGGAAGGTCGCGACCTCGATCACCTTGCCGCCCGGGAAGAGGATGTGCGCGAGCCGGAAGCGGCGGCCGATCATCCGGCAGTTGCGGAAGAGGCGCCGGATGGCGGACGGGTGGGCGTCGGTGCCGATGTCGAAGTCCTTCGGCGTGCGTTCGAGCAGAAGGTCCCGCACGCTGCCTCCCACCAGATACGCCTTGTGCCCGGCCCCCGAGAGGCGGTAGAGCACCTTCAGCGCGTCCGGTTCGATCTGCTTTCGGGAGATCGGGTGCTGGCTGCGGGGCCGGACGCGCGGGGCAGGATCGGTTCCGGCCGTCTCCCGGCTTGCCGGCGGGGTCGAGCTCATCCCTTCCAGGTTCTCATCCGCGGCAAATTCTATCCGAAACGATTGATCGAATTGGGGTTTTGACTTTGCGGCACCCCTGCGAAACAATACCGCGTCTTTCAGACCGAGGCATCGTTAGGAGGAAAAAAATGAGGTTCCGCTGGTTCGTCGCGGCCATGCTCTCGGCCGCCTTCATTCCGGTTGTCGCGTGCGGCAAGCGCGGCGCCGGCGACGAGATCCCGATCGGAGAGTACGGCTCGCTCACGGGCACGACCGCGACCTTCGGCCAGTCGACCGACAACGGGATCAAGATGGCCTTCGACGAGGTCAACGCGGCCGGCGGCGTCCTCGGCAAGAAGCTGAAGCTCTTCGTCGAAGACGACCAGTCCAAGCCCGAGGAGGCGGCCACGGCGGTTACGAAGCTGGTCAACCAGAACCACGTCGTCGCGCTGCTGGGCGAGGTTTCCTCCTCCCGCTCGCTCGCCGCGGCGCCGATCGCCCAGGCGGCTCAGATCCCGATGGTCTCCCCCTCCTCCACCAACCCGCGGGTCACACAGGTGGGCGACTACATCTTCCGCGTCTGCTTCACCGATCCCTTCCAGGGGGCGGTCATGGCGAAGTTCGCGCACGACACGCTGAAACTGAGGAAGGTGGCGATCCTCGTGGACGTCCGCAACGACTACTCGGTGGGGCTTCAGACCTTCTTCCGCCAGAACTTCAAGCAGCTGGGGGGCGAGGTCGTCACGGAGCAGTCCTACAGCGAGGGAGACTCCGACTTCCACGCGCAGCTCACACAGATCAAGGCCACCAGCCCGGAGGCGATCTATGTGCCCGGCTATTACACCGAGGTCGGCACGATCGCGCGCCAGGCGCGGGAGCTGGGGATCACGGTCCCGCTGCTCGGAGGCGACGGCTGGGACTCCCCGAAGCTCTGGGAGATCGGCGGCGAGGCCTTGAACGGCTGCTATCTCTCCAACCACTACTCGACCGACGACCCCTCTCCGGTCGTGCAAAAGTTCGTGACGGAGTACAAGAGGCGCTACAACGCCCTGCCGGACGCGCTGGCGGCGCTGGCCTACGACGCGGCGAAGATCCTGACGGATGCAATCTCCCGCGCCGGCTCGACCGACGGCGCCAAGATCCGCAACGCCCTCGCGGCGACCAAGGACTTCCAGGGCGTCACCGGCACGATCACGATCAACCAGGACCGCAACGCCGTCAAGCCGGCCGTCATCCTCAAGGTCGAGAACGGGAAATTCACGCTCGTCGAGACGATCAAGCCCGAGGCGGTAAGAATGTAACCGGACCCGTCGAGGGTTGACGTTGAGGGTTGAAAGTCACGGAACGGGCGCTCCCAGGTCCGGGGCGCCCGTTCCGTCTCCTCCTCTTTCCTGTCGACTGTCGCCTGTCGCCTGTCGACTTCCTCCCTCGACTGCCGACCGCCGACTTCCTCCCTCGACTGCCGACCGCCGACTTTTCCCATGAGCACCTTCCTCCAGCAGGTCGTCAACGGAATCTCGCTGGGGTCGATCTACGCCCTGATCGCGCTCGGCTACACGATGGTCTATGGCGTCCTGCGCCTGATCAACTTCGCGCACGGCGACGTCTACATGCTGGGCGCCTACACCGGCTATTACCTCTCCCGCAAACTGCAGGGGGAGGAGCCCTCGCTCGTCTCGGCCCTGATGGTCATGGCGGGCTCGATGCTGGCTTGCGCCCTGATCGGCATCTTCATCGAGCGCTTCGCCTACCGGCCCGTGCGGCGCGCCTCGCGCCTGACCCTGCTGATCACGGCGATCGGCGTCTCGCTCTTCATCGAGAACGGCGCGCAGCTCGTCTTCGGGCCGGACCCGAAGTTCTTTCCCTCGCTCGCGCCGCGGGCCGACGTCTTGCTGGGCCAGGTGCGGCTGACGAGCGAGCAGCTCACGGTGATCACCGTCTCCTTCCTGCTCATGCAGGCGCTGCGCTTCTTCATCCTGAAGACCCGGACCGGCAAGGCGATGCGCGCCGTGTCCTTCAACCTGGACACCGCCAAGTTGATGGGGATCTCGACGGACGGGATCATCGCGATCACCTTCGCCCTGGGGTCGGCGCTCGCGGCGGCGGCGGGTGTTCTGATCGGCATGCAGATCCCCAAGATCGACCCGCTGATGGGGATCCTCTACGGCCTGAAGGCCTTCGTGGCGGCGGTGCTCGGGGGTATCGGGAACGTCCCGGGCGCGGTGCTCGGGGGCCTCTTGATCGGGGTCTCGGAGGTCATGGTGGTCGGGTACCTCTCCTCGACCTACCGCGACGCGATCGCGTTCGGCATCCTGATCCTGGTCCTCCTGCTGCGGCCACAGGGGATCCTCGGACGCGTCCAGAAGGAGAAGGTGTGAAGCGGTTCGCCGCCGGCGCCGGGATCGTCGTGGCGCTCTGGCTCGCCAACGGCCTCTTCACGGGGTCGCTCGTTCCAGGCTACCGGATCTCCCCCTACTTCCTGCAGGTCCTGTGCCTGGCCGGCATCAACATCATCCTGGCGGTGAGCCTGAACCTGATCAACGGTTTCACGGGCCAGTTCTCGATCGGCCACGCCGGCTTCATGGCGATCGGGGCCTATTCCTCGGCCTTCCTGACGGTAACCTTCGGCGACCGTATCCGCGCGCTCTTGGCGTTCCTCCCGGAGGGAGGCCAGAACGGCGTCCTGCTGCTTGCGGGCCTCGCGGTCGGGGCGCTCCTCGCGGCGGTCGCGGGCTTCCTGGTGGGGGTGCCGTCGCTGCGCCTGCGGGGGGACTACCTGGCGATCGTGACGCTCGGCTTCGGCGAGATCATCCGCGTCTTCATCCTGAACATCGACGCGGTCGGGGGCGCGCGCGGCTTCTCCGGGATCCCCAAGCTCGCGAATTTCTTCTGGATCTACCTCTTTGCGGCGATCACGATCGTCGTGGTGTCACGAACCGTGAGATCCTCCTTCGGCCGGACCCTGATCGCGATCCGCGAGGACGAGATCGCCGCCGAGGCGATGGGTGTAGACACCACCCGCAGCAAGGTCATCTCCTTCATCGTGTCTTCCGCCATGGCCGGGATCGCCGGCGCGCTCTTCGGCCACTACCTGATGTACCTGCACACCAACTCTTTCACCTTCATCAAGTCGATCGAGATCATCATCATGATCGTGATCGGGGGGCTCGGCTCGATCACCGGCTCCGTGCTCGGCGCGGTGCTCTACATCGGGCTGACCGAGGGGCTGCGGGAGTTCGCGCAATACCGGATGGTCCTCTTCTCCTTCCTGCTCGTCGTCCTGATGATCGTGCGGCCGCAGGGGATCCTGGGCCACCGAGAGTTTCTGTCGCTGCTCCCGCGGCGGTGGCGGCTCGGTATCGACGCGCCGCCGGCCCGCGGATAGGCTCGTCATGCCGCTCCTGCAGCTTTCCGGCGTGACGATGAGGTTCGGCGGTCTCTACGCCGTCAACGAGCTTTCGCTTTCCGTCGAGCCGGGGCAGCTCTACGGCCTGATCGGGCCCAACGGCGCGGGTAAGACGACGGTCTTCAACGTGATCACCGGGGTCTACAGGCCGACGGCCGGGGAGATCTGGATGGACGGGGAGTCGCTCGGCGGAAAGCGCACCGGCCGGATCACGCGGCACGGGGTCGCGCGGACCTTCCAGAACATCCGCCTCTTCGCCGACATGACGGTCTTGGAGAACGTGAAGGTTGCCTTTCACTGCCGGCAGTCGGCGCACCTGGCTTCCGCGATCTTCCGCACGGGCACGCACGCCGAGGAAGAGGCGCGCGTGGACCGCGAGAGCCGGGAGCTCTTGAAGATCTTCCACCTCGACCACCTGGCCGAGGAGAAGGCGAAGAACCTGCCCTACGGCAGCCAGCGGCGGCTCGAGATCGCGCGCGCCATGGCGACCTCGCCCCGGCTCCTGCTCCTAGACGAGCCGGCCGCCGGGATGAATCCGCAGGAGGCCCACGAGCTCATGGACCTGATCCGCTGGATCCGGGATCACTTCGGCATGGCGGTCCTGCTCGTCGAGCACAACATGAAGGTCGTGATGGGCATCTGCGAGACCGTCCACGTCCTCGACTACGGCTCGACGATCGCCGTTGGCAAGCCCGCGGAGATCCAGTCGAATCCGAAGGTGATCGAGGCGTATCTGGGAGGCGCGTGACGCAGCCGGCACCGATCCTCGAGGTTCGGGACCTGCGCGTGTCCTACGGCGCGATCGAGGCTTTGAAGGGGGTCTCGCTCACGCTGAACGCGGGCGAGATCGTGACCCTGATCGGCGCCAACGGCGCCGGGAAATCCACGACGTTGAAGGCCATCATGGGCCTGGTTCCCGCCGCTGCCGGGGAAGTGCGCTTCCGCGGAGAGAAGACGGGCAAGATGCCCACGTTCCAGCTCGTGCGCGGCGGGCTCATCCTGGTGCCCGAGGGACGGACCATCTTCGCCAACCTGACGGTCCGCGAGAACCTGGAGATGGGCGCCTACGCCCGCCGGGACAAAGGCATCGAGGCCGACTTCGAGAAGGTCTTCCG
>JBOGJK010000652.1:0-3918 GCA_050745345.1 Thermoanaerobaculia bacterium | reverse complement strand
GACTCGATGAGACTGTTCTCAAACATGGACTGCCCTCCCGACCCTCATGGACACCGGACCTATTGCGCTTGTTCCGGCGCGGGTGAGGGAGCCGCCTTGGCGGCTTCCAGCTGCTTCTTTCGGAGCTCCAGCGCCTGAGCGAGGTACTTGTTGGCGTTGTCGGTGTATTCCTGGGCCTTCAGCGGGTCCGTCTCCATCTTCGCCTTCTCGCGCCAGAGCAGGTTGATGTACGTGATTGCCTCGAAGGAGTCCGGCTTGATCTCCAGGGCCTTCTGGAGGGCGCTCATCCCCTCGTCCACCATGTGGCCGCGCGTGGCAGGATCCAGGTCGGGGTAATGGTAGGAGCGGTCCCAGGCCTGCACGCCGATCATGATGTAGGCGTCGGGCTTGTCTGACTCGGCCGCGGCGACCTTCTTCTGCCATTCCATCCCCTTGTCGAAGTCCCCCTTCTTGAAGTACATCGAGGCGATCGATCCCATCGCCTTGGTGTCGGCGGGGTTGGACTTCAACATCTGCTCGTAGAAGACGATGGCCTCGTCGTACCGGTCGGTGGCGAGGTAGAGGGAGACGAGAAACTCCATTGCCTTCTTGTCTTGCGGGTACTTCGAGACGTAGATCTTCAGGTTTTCGATCGCCTTGCCGGCGTACTCGAGGTCCTTGACGTGCTTGGAGCCCGGCTGGTACATGCCCATGTAGGCGACGCCGATGTTCTTCTTGAGCTTGACCTCGCCCGGATCGAGCCGCTGCGCTTCGACGTAGCTCGCCAGCGCGGTCTCGTACTTCTGCGCCTTGAAGAACTCGTTGCCCTTCTTGATGGCCTGTTTCGACTTGATCTTGTCGCAAGCCCCGGTCGCGAGGAGAACCAGGCCGAGGGAGAGAATGACGCCCGCCCGCCGCCCGTGTCGAGGCATTCTGAGCCGCTCCTTCGCTTGCGCTTTCCGACCCGGGCGTTGCCCGCCTGCGCCCGGAGAAGGCCGAATTCTGTTGAAATCGCCTAAACAAAGCAACAGCGTTTTTGGGGGGCGGGCGGTGCCGGGCCCGGGGGCGGGGAATTTTCCCCTCCCGGAAGGCGCTTCCCGTGCACACAGGAGGCCGCGTTTTGAGGAGATTGCTCACCATGGTGCTCGCCCTGGCCGCCGCCGCCCCGGCGGGCCTTGCACAGGAGAAGCCGCCCGAGGGCCTGCCCCCCGTCGCCGAGAGTGTCGAGGTTTCGGTGACCAACATCGAGGTCGTCGTGACCGACTCGAAGGGCAACCGGATCTCCGGGCTGACCCGGGACGATTTCCAGATCGTGCTGGACGGTGTGCCGCAGACGATCACGAACTTCTACGCCGTGTCGGGGGGCAAGGTCCTGCTCGGGGACGGCACGACGGTCTCGCTCGAGGAGCCGCCGGCGCCGGCCGGTTCTACCGAAGTCCCGGAGGAACTGCGGTCGCGATACGTCCTCTACGTCGATAACCTGAATATTCAGCCGCAAAACCGCAACCGGATGTTCAAACGCTTGAAGGAGTTCGTCCAGCAGACCGTCGGCAAGCAGGCCGAGGCGATGGTGGTCGTCTTCAACCGGTCGCTCAAAGTCCGGCGCAAGTTCACGAGCGACCCCTCCGAGATCCTGGCGGTGCTTGAGCAAATCGAAGGGGAGACGGGGGGCGCGACCACACAGGTGGGGGAGCGCCGGGACACGCTGCAGCGGATCAACGAGGCCCAAAGCTCCTCCCAGGCGGAGACGATCGCGCGCCAGTACGCCCAGGCCTACCGCAACGACCTGGAGTTCGCCGTGGACGGCATCAGGACGACCTTGAACGGCCTGGCGGGCATCACTGGCCGGAAAGTGCTCCTCTACGTCTCGGAGGGGCTGCCGGCGACCGTCGGGCTGGAGATGTACGACGCCATCCAGCGCAAGTTCCGCGAGGGCGCCACCACACTGGGCCAGTTCGAGTTCGACATGAATACGCGCTACGCGTCGATCGTGCAGGCCGCCAACTCGCAGGGGGTCACGATCTGGGCGCTCGACGCGTCGGGTCTGACGGTGGACGACCTGGTCTCGGCGGAGAACCGCACGATCGACATCCGCCCCTCCAACTTCGTTCTTCGCACCAACTATCAGGCACCGCTGCAAATGATGGCGGAAGAGACCGGCGGGATGGCCGCGATCAACACGAACGACTGGAAGGCGAGCCTGGACAACCTCTCGGCCGACTTCTCGAACTTCTACTCGCTCGGGTACCGCTCGGCCAAGGCCACGGTCGACAAGCCGCATCGGATCGAGGTCGTCGTCAAGCGCAAGGGGTTGAGGGCGCGCAACCGGCGCGGCCTGATGGAGAAGTCGATCGAGACGCGGACGTCGGAGTCGGTGCTGGCGAGCCTGCACTACGCGCGGACGGACAACCCGCTCGGCATCAGCCTTTCCATGGGAGTGGCCAAGCCCTACGACCGCGAGAACTACTTGATGCCGGTGCGGATCGCGATCCCGATCGGCAGGCTGGGCCTGGTTCCCTCGGGGGACCGGTACGAGGGGAGCTTCTCGGTCTACTTCGTCGTGCTCGACGCCTCCGACAAGCAGTCGGACCTGGCCGTGCAGCGCCAGAAGGTCGAGATCCCCGCCGCCGACTTCCAGAAGGCGCAGGGGAAGGACTACTACTACGACGTTTCGCTCATCTGCGTGCCGGGCGGCCAGAAGCTCGCCGTGGCGCTGCGCGACGGGGTCACCAACGTGACCTCCTTCGTGCAGAAGAGCTTCTTCGTCTCGGTGCTGCCGCCCGAAAGCAAGGCCGCCAAGAGCGGCTCCTAGGAGCCTGCGCCTCCCGGGTTGACCGATAATCGGGGCATGTCCCCGACCCCTCCTTCGCTTCTGCTCTTCGCGCGTGCTCCCGAGGCGGGCCGCGTGAAGACGCGCCTCGAGCCCGCGCTCGGCGCGAAGGGGGCGGCGCGCCTGTACCGGGCCTTCCTGGAGGACGCCGCCCGATGCTACGGGCCGCCGGCGCCCTGGGCGGCAGTTTTGTGCGCCGATCCGGATCCCGTCTCGCCCCTCTTCTCGGCTCTCTTCCCGGCGCCCTGGCGCGGGCAACCCCAGGCCGCCGGGGATCTGGGCGCGCGCCTCTGTGCCGCCTTCCAACAGGAGTTTCGCCGCGGAGCGCCCGCCGCCGTGGCCGTCGGATCGGACCACCCGGCTCTGCCGCGTCCGCGCCTCGCGGAAATGTTCGAGAGACTCTCCGAGGGAGTCGAGGCCGTCCTGATCCCGGCGCAAGACGGCGGCTATTGCGCCATCGGACTCTCCGCGAAGGCGCCGGTCGAGCCGGTGTTCCGCGAGATCCCGTGGTCTTCCCCGCACACCCTCGCCGTGACGCTCGAGCGGCTCGACGCCACCCGGGTCTCCCGCGCCCTGCTGCCGGCATCCTACGACGTGGACCGGCCGGAGGACCTCGCGAGGCTGCGCGCGGAAGTCGCCGCCCGCGACCCTTCCGAGCCCGACTACCCGAGCGCCACGGCGGCGGCGCTCGAGTCGCTCGAGCGAGAGGGCGCCTTCTGATCCCGGTTCTCGACTCCCGGCAGATGCGGCGCGCGGACGCATCGGCGATCCGCGGCGGCGTGCCCTCCCTTCTCCTGATGGAGAACGCGGCCGCCGCGCTCGTGCGAGAAATCCGCCTCGCCTACCCCGACTGGAGCAGGATCGTGGTGGTCTGCGGGCCGGGCAACAACGGAGGGGACGGTCTGGCTGCGGCGCGGCTTCTCGCCGGAAGCGGGCTCGCCCCGCGCGTCTTCACCCTGCGGGCGCCGGAGGCCTACCGGGGCGACGCGGCCGAGAACGCCCGGCGCGCGCGGGCCGCGGGGTTGTCGCTGATTTTTCTCGCCTCGGCCTCCGGCAGAAGGTCTCTCCGGCGGGCGCTCGAAGAGGCCGAGGGTGTGGTGGACGCCCTC
>JBOGJK010000651.1:0-5121 GCA_050745345.1 Thermoanaerobaculia bacterium | reverse complement strand
CCGCCAGCCGCCCCACGATCGCGGCGGATGCGAGAAAGATCAGCAGCGAGAAGGCCGAAACGGCCGCCGTCAGCTGCGCGGTCTCCGCCTCCGCCACGCGCCGCTGGGGCAGCAGCAGCAGCGAGAGAAGGCCCGGGCTGTGCAGGCCCGGCACGCCGGGCACGGCGCCCAGAGCGGCCGATCTCGTGAACTTGGGCAGGGGTCGAGGCCGGAGCCACAGCTTCACGGACCTGCCCCCAGGCTTCGGACGGCGTGGAACGCGGCCTCCAGGTACACCGGCTGCGGGTTCAGCGCGTGCTCGCGCAGACACGCCTCCGTGAACTTGATCGCGTGCTCGTCGCCGGTCGCGACGGCCCGGTCGACCAGCCCCTCGCGGCCGGGAATAGCCGCCGGCGCGGACGCGCCCGAGGCCGCTCCGCCGAAGGCCGCGTAGAGCGCCGCGGCGGCCTGCCAGGCACAGCGGAGAACCTCCGCGCGGGACTCGACAGGCAGGTGCGGCAGGAGCAGGCGCACGGCGGAGGGCCCCGTGACGGAGTGGACCCAGGCGATGATGTTGCCGCCCGGCGCCTTCGAGACGTAGACCCGCGCGAAGGTCTCCGTCAGGTCGGAGAGAAACCGCGAGGCGTCGCCCGAGGCATCCACCAGCCCCGCCACTTCCGCGAAGGAGGGGAGACCGTCGAGGGCGCGCAGCGCGTCGGTGATCAGCCCGCCGCGGCGCCGGCCGGCGGGAAGTGTGGGACCTCCCGGATCGCCTCGGACGGCCTCTCGCGCCCGGCCATCGCCCCCTCGCGCGCGGGCAGCGCCTGATAGCGCGCCGCCCAGTACCCGAGCCCTTCGGCGAGCTCGCGCCGCCGCGCCGGGGTCTCGCCGGCCGAGAGGCTGCGCGCGGCGTGCGCCGTTCGGATCAGCCCGTGGAAGGCCGCGGCCGACATCCCGGGCGCGAGCTTCGCCGACCAGCGGCCGAGCGCCTCACGCCATGGCGCCTCCGAGAGCTCCCGCTCGAAGAAGACGATCCAGTCCCCCACGCGGCCGTACTCTCCCAGCCCTTCGCGCCACCCCTCCCGCGCGATCGACTTTCGGCTCTCGGGGTGGTCGCGCAGCCTGCGCCGGTACGACTCGACCCACGGGATCGCCGCGTCGGGCCGGCCGAGCACGACGAGCGCCTCGGCCGCCATCGGCCCGTGGTTCGAGAGGCCTCCTCCGTACTCGGGGCCGGTCTGCGCCAGCAGCCCCAGGACCTCTTCCATCACGCCCGAAGCCGCCACGCCCGCCGCGAGCCGCGGTGAGAGACAGAGCGCGGAGGCGGCCGCGGAGGCGCGCGCGAAGAAGCTCCGCCGCGAGATGCCGGTCACGCCCTCTCCCCGGCCGCCGCCCTCACGGCCTCACCTTGCGCCAGGGCCCGCCGAAGTGGAGCGAACGACCTGGGTGTCGATCGCTCCCGGCCGCGAGGCTTCGGCCGCGGCGCCGCCCCACTTTCCGCGGGTCACGAAGAAGGCCGCCGCCGTCCAGGTCGGCACCAGAGTCAGTCCCGGCACGACCTCCGCGACAAAAGAAGGGAGGAAGGCCCAGTGCCACCCCACCAGCCAGGTCATCGCGGCGGCCATCGCGAGGTCCAGCGCGTCGTTCCAGGGCGAGGCGATCCCCGGCGCGAAGAGGGGAAAGGCGACGATCTGCAGGAGATCGGCCGCGACGGCGATCCCCCGCGCCAGCCAGACGCGCCGCCGGGTCGCTTCTCTTCTTCTCTCCACGCCGGAAGCTTAGCAAGCCCGTGTTGCGCCATTACGCCGGCAGGAGGAGGAGCGCACTACTTTCGCTGCCCTTCCGGGCGACCAGGCCCCGCGGCCGGTATGCTCCGCCCATGATCGACCGCGCGCCATTCAAGCCCACGATCCCCAAGGAGCTGCTCGACCGGATCGACGTCCGGGTCGGCACGATCCGATCCGTCGAGGACGTCCCGGCCTCCCGGAAGCTCGCCCGATTGATCGTGGACCTGGGCGACCGGACGCTCAGGGTGCTGGCCGGCATCCGCGGCGAGCGCGAGGACCCGCGGGAGCTCGTGGGAAAGCAGGCGCTCTTCGTGGTGAACCTGGAGCCGCGCCGCATGGCCGGAAAGGTCTCGGAGGGAATGCTCTTCGACATCGGCTACGCCGACGGGATCACTCCGGTCCTCGCCGTGCCCGAGTCTCCGGTTCCCGACGGCGCGCGGGCGGGGTGAGCCCCCGCCCGCTTCCCCGCGCCGCCCGCCTCAGTTGATGTCCTTGCCCGCCTCGAGCTTGTCGACCAGGCCTTGCAGGTACTTCTTCTGCGACTCGGGAGCCCTGGCGAGGGCTTCCTTCATGCTCTTCGACGCGTCCTTGAAGTTGCCCATCGCCGACAGCCCGCGCGCCAGGCCCACGTGCACGAACCAGACGGTCGGGTTCTTCCGCGCGTTGGTCTGGAAGATCTTGACCGCCTCGGCGGTCTTCTTCTCGCCCAGCAACTGCCGCCCGTAGTTGTGAAGCTGACCCGCGTTGGCCTTTTCCAGGGCCTGCTGCATCGCCGCGTCCGCCTCGGCGCCCTTCCCGGTGGCCCGCAGGAGCTTGGACTTTGTCTGGAGGTTCTCGAAGCGCTCCTCGTTCTGGATCGACGTGTCGACCCACTTGGCGGCCTCTTCGTAGTTGGTCTTGTTCTCGAGACAATAGATCGCCGCGTCGTTCCAGCCGGCCCAGGTTAAGCCCGGGACGCTGCGGAGCTGGTCGCGGATGCTCGCCAGCGTGATCTCCGGCACGTTGACCGCGACCTTGAAGGGCACCGCGAGCTTCTCCCACCGCATCGTGACGACGACCGAGTCGGGCTTCAGGTCGTCGAAGTCGTAGGTCAGCGCCTCGTGCATCTCGGCCGGCGCCGGCTTGACCGTCACGCGCAGCGCGTCCTCCTTCTCGTCGTAGCTGAAGCTGCCCCAGGAGGTCGCGTTCTTCGAGAAGACGACCGTCCAGGAGCCCTCCGTCGGAAGCATGTGCAGTCCGTACGCGCCTTTGGGCAACGCCTGCCCCTCGACCGTCACGGGATCGCTGAACTCGATGACGGTGTTCTCGTTGGCGCCCGCCCGCCAGACCTGGCCCCAGGGCACGAGCTCGCCCCAGATCTTCCGGCCGCCGACCAGCGGGCGGTGGTAGTCGATCTTGAGATCCGTCAATCCCACCCGCTGAAGGACGACCGCGTGCTGGCTGGCGAGCGGAAGATCCATCACGAGGGACTGGTTCGGACCCTGGCCCTGAGCGCTCACTACGGCGGGAAGCGCCGAGGCGGCGATCAGAAGGACCGCCGCCCTGCGAAGTCTCGGGTGGTTCATGAGCTACCTCCTGGTGCCGGCAGGCGGCGCGGCCGGCCGCCGGCGGTAAGGGTCGATTCGCGATCTCCGTCCGAAGCGGGTTTCCTGTAGCAGATACGGTCTCCGCCGCCCAGGGTTTGGGCCGGGACGGACGGAGCGCCTCGAGGGGCGAAGGGCGCGCGCCGCTCGCCGGCCTCTCGAGTTCGTATGCCGCCAGGGCTCCGGGCAGGAGCCTGCCGCCCGTCAGACGACCCAACCCCGGCTCTGATACTCCACGTAGACGGCCGTGCGCTCCGCCGCGGCGCGTCCGAAGTAGCGCTCCACCACCCGTAGCGCGAGGTCGATCCCCGAGGTCAGGCCCCCGGCCGTCGCCAGACGCGGCCCCTCGATGAAGCGGACCACGGGGACGGGAACCCGCGCCAGGGAGTCCTCAAACGCGGGAACCTACCTGACTCTGCTGCTCCGGCGGCCCGACGGGTTTTGGCGCATCACGCACCAGATGTGGGACGACCCGCCGGCGCGGACGCGGTGATCAGGCCATGGAGCCGGAGCTTCCAGAGGGAACCGGCTGCGATCGGCGGCGGCTGGCGCCCGCGCAATAGAGTCCGAGCACCAGGAAGGTGAACGCGCCGATGCCGGCGCCGATCAGCTGTCCCTTGAGCAGCCGGTTGGTCGTGTAACGGATGACCTGAGGCAGGCTTACGAGCGCCTGCACCTGACCCTGCTGCGAGAGGAACCCCGCCTCGTTGTACCACCCGAGCGCGGGCGGCACGAGGAACGACGCCGCGGCGGCCCCCAGGATGGCGCCGAACAGCGTGAAGATGAGGACGGTCTTCGCCACGATTCCTCCTTCCGGCGTGCGGCCGGAAGCGGAACGGGAATCGTAGCAGGTCGCGAAGAACTCGCGGGGGCGCGCCGTGTATCATCGGATCGAGGACGGCGCGCATGGGCAGCGGAAATCCGTCGAGGCTCGAGCGGTGGCACGTCGCCTCCGCGCGGGCGCTCGCGCGTCTCCCGACACCCGACGGCAAACGCTTCGCCGAGGTCCTCGCCCACGGCACCCTCTCGGTCGAAATCTACGCGCCGCGCGGGACCGACCCGCAGGGGCCGCACACCCGCGACGAGCTGTACGTCGTCCTCTCGGGAAGGGGCGACTTCCTGCTCGGAGCAGAGCGGTGTGCCTTCGGTCCCGGTGACCTCCTTTTCGTGCCGGCCGGCGCCGTCCACCGCTTCGAGGGATTCTCGGAGGACTTCGCAACCTGGGGCATCTTCTACGGCCCCGAGGGGGGCGAGCTGCCGGGCTCGAAGGGCTGACCGCCGCCCGTTGAGGAGAAAATCGCGGGGAATGTGTCCCCGCGCTCCGTCGTTGGCAAGAGCGATGCCCCGAGGTCTCCTGCGGCGCGCGCCCGCCGCGTTTCTTCTCCTTCTCCTGGCCGCCGGCGCTTCCGCCCGGGTCAACGACATCCCTTCGAAGCCGCTGCCCGACGCCCGCGCCTTCCTCGAGGCGGTGCGCGACAGCCTGCGCAGCGACCAGACGCTGCTCTCCGAGTACACCTTCCTGGAGAAGCACGTCGAGACCAAGCTCGATGGCAGGGGCGTCGTCAAGAGCTCGAAGACGGAGCTCTTCGAGGTCTACCCCTCTTCCAAGCCCGGCCGGCTCTACCGGCGGCTAGTGATGGTCGACGACAAGCCGGTGGACCCCAGGCAGCTCGCCGAAGAAGACCGGAAGCACGAGGAGAAAGTGGAGAAGCGGCGGCTCGAGCGGGAGAACGAGACGGCCGACCAGAAGCGGCGCCGGCACGAGAAGGAGC
>JBOGJK010000650.1:0-4598 GCA_050745345.1 Thermoanaerobaculia bacterium | reverse complement strand
GTTCTCGAGCGTGATGATGGCCTTCTTACCCTTCACCTCGTACTTGATGCGGGCGAAGACGAGTGAGCCGTCCTTGAGCTTGACGACGTAGGCGGACGCCGCGGAGGCGGAGAGCATCAGGGCAACGGCGAGTCCGGCGAGGCGCTTCATGCGCGCAAACCTCCGGTCCGAAGCGGTTTGACAGGCGATCGGACCCCTCAGATGATAGCACCCCGATGCTCATCGTGATGGACGCGGCCGCGACCTCCGAGGAGGTCCGCCGCGTCGTCGAAACCGTCCAGAGTCTCGGGCTCCAGGCGCACCCGATCCCCGGGGCGCAGCGAACCGCGATCGGGATCACCGGCAACCGGGGAACCGTCGAGCCCGCCGCGTTCGAGAACCTGCCCGGCGTCCTGGAGGTCATTCCGGTCACGGCGCCCTACAAGCTCGTGTCGCGCGAGGCCAAGCGCGAGAACACGGTCGTCTCGATCGGCGGCGTGCCGGTGGGCGGGGAGAAGATCGCCGTAATCGCCGGCCCGTGCGCGGTCGAGTCCGAGAGCCAGGCGCTGCAGATCGGGCGATGCGTGAAGGAGGCGGGCGCGACCCTCTACCGCGGCGGGGCCTTCAAGCCACGCACGTCTCCCTACTCCTTCCAGGGCCTGGGCCTGGAGGGACTTCGCATCCTCGCGAAGGTGCGGCGCGAGACGGGGCTGCCGATCGTCACGGAAGTTGTCGACACGGACAGCGTGGACGCGGTGGCCGAGCACGCGGACTGCCTCCAGGTCGGGGCGCGCAACATGCAGAACTTCTCCCTCCTGAAGCGCCTGGGAAAACTGCGCAAGCCCGTTCTCCTGAAGCGCGGCATGTCGGCCACGATCGAGGAGCTGCTGCTCTCGGCCGAGTACCTGCTGGCGGAGGGAAACTACCAGGTCGTTCTCTGCGAGCGCGGCGTGCGGACCTTCGTCAACCACACGCGCAACACGCTCGACCTCTCGGCGATCCCCTACGTCCAGCGGATCTCACACCTGCCGATCCTGGTCGATCCCTCGCACGGCACCGGCAAGCGGCAGAAGGTGCTCCCGCTCTCGCGGGCCGCCGTCGCGGCGGGCGCGGACGGGCTCCTGATCGAGGTGCATCACCAGCCGGAGGCCGCGCTCTCCGACGGTCCGCAGGCGCTGCTTCCGGAGATGTTCTCGGAGCTGATGGAGCAGTTGCGCAAGCTCGCCCCGGTCCTCGGGCGCTCGGCGTGAAGGGGCTGCTCGTCCTCGAAGACGGTACGGCGTACCGCGGCGAGGCGATCGGGCGTCCGGGCATCTCCTTCGGTGAAATCGTCTTCAACACCGCGATGAGCGGCTACCAGGAGGTCCTGACCGACCCGTCCTACGCGGGACAGATCGTCGTGATGACCGCCGCCCACGTCGGCAACTACGGCGTGCGCGGCGTCGAGTCGGAGTCGGACCGCGTCCACGTGGCGGGCTTCATCGCGCGCGACTTCCCGCCGCGCTGGAGCGGCGCGGGCGGGGAGGAAGGGCTCGCGGAGTATCTCGACCGCGCGGGGGTCGTCGGCCTGCACGGCCTGGACACCCGGGCGCTCGTGCGCCGCATCCGGACCGAGGGGGCGATGCGCGCCGGGGTCTCGACCGAGATCGAGGACCCCGAGCTGCTGCGGGCTCGCGTGCTCGAGTCCCCCCCGATGGTCGGGAGCGACCTGGCGCTTGCCGTCTCGCCCGTCGAGACCACGGTCTTCGAGGCGCCGCGCGCCCGCTTCCACGTGGCCGCCGTGGACTACGGCATGAAACGCAACATCGTGCGGCTCTTGAACGCGTCGGGGTGCCGCGTCACCGCCTTTCCGGCCACCTCTCCCGCGGGCCGTATCCTCGCCTCCGATCCGGACGGCGTCTTCCTCTCCAACGGCCCCGGGGACCCCGCGGCGCTCGCCGGCCCGATCGCGACGATCGAGCAGCTCATCGGCAAGAAGCCGATCTTCGGGATCTGTCTCGGGCATCAGCTCCTGGGCCTCGCGCTCGGGGCGAAGACCTTCAAGCTGAAGTTCGGGCACCGCGGCGCCAACCACCCGGTCGCGGACCTCGTCAGCGGCGCGGTCGCGATCACGTCGCAGAACCACGGCTTCGCCGTGGACCCGGAGACGCTGCCGGGGGAGGTCGAGCCCACACACCGCAACCTGAACGACGGGACCCTCGAGGGGTTCCGTCACCGGGATCTTCCCATCCTCGCCGCCCAGTTTCACCCGGAGGCCGCTCCCGGGCCGCACGACGCCAACGTGCTCTTCGAGAGTTTCATCCGGTCGATGGAGCGAAGTTCCTGAAAATGTCTCTGGAGCTCGAGCTCGCCCTCGCCTACCTGCGGTCCCGCCCCTCGAAGCTCGTCTCGGCCGTATCGCTCCTGGCGATCGGAGGCATCGCGCTCGGTGTCGCGGCGCTCGTGGTCGCGATGGGCCTGCTCTCCGGGTACCGGACCGAGATCCGCGAGAAGCTGCTGGGCGCCAACGCCGAGGTCGTCGTCTATCCGCTGGCGCCCGCCCGTCCCGAGGAAATCGAGGCGCTCCGGGAGAGGCTCGCGAAAGTCGCCGGTGTGCGCGCCACCGCCGCGGTCGTCTACCAGTCGGGACTGGCGGCTTCCGCGGCGACACCCGACGGCGCCGACGCGGTCGTGAAGGGTGTCGATCCCGCCGCCGAGGCGCGGGTCTCCCCACAGTTCGGGGCGTACCTGCCCGACGCCGCGTCGGCGCTCGCCCCGATTCCGGGCGCGCCGCCTCCCGCGGCGATCGGCGCGGAGCTCGCCCGCAAGCTCGACGTGCGCGAGGGCGACGCGATCACCCTCTCGGTGGCGGACGCCTCTGGAGGAGAGCCTCGCTTCGTGCCGCGCACGGCGCGGTTCCGCGTGGCGCGCACCTTCCGCACGAACTTCGCGGAATACGACTCGGAGTGGGTCTTCTGCGACCGGGAAGCCCTGCGCGCGCTCTCCCGGATGCCGGGCGGCGCCAACGTCATCGAGGTCAAGCTCGACGGGGCCCGGGACCGGGAGAGGGCCGAGGACGCGATCCGCGCCGCGGCCGGGGAGAGGTTCTCCGTGGCCGACACGCTCTCGATGAACAGCGGCCTCTTCGGGGCCTTGAAGGTGCAGCAGACGACCCTCTTTCTCGTCATCGGCCTGATCGTCGCCGTTTCGACCTTCAACGTCGTGGCGACGCTCGTGATGACCGTTCAGGAGAAAAAGCGCGACATCGGCGTGCTCTCCTCGCTCGGGGCCGAGCCTCGCTTCTTCTCGCGGGTCTTCCTCTGGTTTGGAGGCCTGCTCGGCATTACCGGGGTCGCGGCCGGGGTCGCCTTCGGGAGCCTCGTGTGCTGGGCCGTGACGACCTTCCGGCTGCTCTCTTTCCCGCCCGATGTCGCCCAGATCTACTTCGTCTCGTACATCCCGTTCCGGGTGCGCCCGCTCGACCTCGGTCTGATCGTGGCCTTCTCGGCCTTCGCGATCCTCGCCGCCTCCTCCGTGCCGGCCCGGCGCGCCGCGGCCGTCGACATCGCCGAGGCGCTCCGGTACGAGTGAGCCCCTCTCCCTCCGGGAGCGGGTTGGGGCGGGGCCCGGTCGCGGCGGGCGCCCGACCGCGAACCGGCGGCGTATAATCCGCCCGTTCTTCCCGCTCAAAGGAGGGCCCCATGAGGAAACTCACAGGCACGGGGATCGCGGCGGCGGCGTGTCTCTGGGCCGGCACACTCTGGGGGCAGACCTGCGGCGAGTGGCAGTGGGCAAACCCGCGCCCCCAGGGCAACCGCCTGGGAGGGGTCGCCTACGGCGCCGGCCGCTTCGTCGCGGTCGGCACGGCTGGCACGGTCCTCGCCAGCCCGGACGGGGAGAACTGGACGGCGGGCGGCGCGCGCACCCGATTCGACCTGCGCGACGTCGCGTGGACCGGCTCGCAGTTCGTCGCGGTCGGAGACGCCGGGATGGCGCTCACGAGCCCGGATGGTGTCGTCTGGACGCAGCAGCCCACGGGCAGCTCCGCGACCCTGCGCCGCGTGATCTGGAACGGCTCGCGGCTGCTCGCCGTGGGGGATTCCGGAGCGGTCCTGACCTCGGGCGACGGGCGGAGCTGGTCGGCCTCCGCGTCGGGGACCGCCGCGGACCTGCTCGACGCCGCGTGGGGCGCCGGTCGCTTCGTGGCCGTCGGGGAGAACGGTACGCTGCTCTCGAGTTCCGACGGTTCACGGTGGCAGCCGTCTCACGGCTGGATCGGGTCGTTTGCCTCCGTGGGCTGGAATGGCAGCTCCTTCGTAACGTGGGGCGACATCTTCCCCGGCTACGCCTTGATCCTGTCGAGCCCCGACGGAGTTCACTGGTCGGGCGACTCTCCGAACATCCGCCATCTGGTCAGCTCGCTTCTGTGGACCGGTTCCGCCTGGATCGGAGTGGGCGACACCGGCTCGATCTACCGCAGTCACGACGGCGTCGTCTGGACGGCCTTGTCTTCGCCGACCTCGAGCGACCTGATACGGCTCGCTTCGGACGGGTCTCGACTCGTGGCCGTCGGAGCAAGGGGGACGATCCTCTCGAGCCCCGACGCCTTCGCATGGTCCAACCGCATCCCGGGCCTGCGC
>JBOGJK010000649.1:0-3958 GCA_050745345.1 Thermoanaerobaculia bacterium | reverse complement strand
GTCGGAGCGCTTCGGCGCCTCGAGGGTCGAGGACCTGACGTGGAAATCGATGCTCGACGGGTATGCGTGCACCGAGTGCGGGCGCTGCCGCGAAGTGTGCCCGACGGTTCTGACCGGCAAGCCGCTCGACCCGCGCCTCTTCATCGCTGCCGTGCGGGACGCCGTATACGAGGCGACGCCCGCGATTCTCCAAAATGGCTCCGGTCGCGGGAACGGAAACGGCAGCGACGCCCCCGGACGGCGCGACCTGATCGGCGGCTGGATTTCCGAGGACACCATCTGGGCCTGCACGACTTGTGGTTTCTGCACGTCGGCGTGCCCCGTCTTCATCGTCCCGGCGGTGGACAAGATCGTCGAGATGCGGCGCCACCTGGTGCTGGAGAAGGCGAAGTTCCCCAAGGAGATGCAGGCTGCCTTCCGCGGCATGGAGACCAACGGCAATCCATGGGGGATGGCCGCGGCCTCGCGGGCCGACTGGGCGAAGGACCTGCCGGTCGTCACCATGGCCCAGGCCGAGGGGAAAGCGGTCGAGGTGCTCTTCTGGGTCGGCTGCGCGGGGTCCTACGAGGACCGCGCGAGGAAGGTCTCGCGGGCGCTGGTGGACCTGTTGAACGCCGCGGGTGTCTCCTTCGCGATCCTCGGGGCCGAGGAGACCTGTAACGGCGACTCGGCGCGGCGGATGGGCAACGAGTACCTGTTCCAGATGCTCGCCCGGCAGAACGTCGAGACGCTGAACGGCTACGGCGTCAAGTCGATCGTGACCAACTGCCCGCACTGCTTCAACGTGATCAAGAACGAGTACCCGGATTTCGGCGGCCGTTACGAGGTGATGCATGGCACCGAGCTGGTCTCGCGGCTG
The DNA here is from genome assembly GCA_050745345.1 of Thermoanaerobaculia bacterium. Taxonomy (GTDB): domain Bacteria; phylum Acidobacteriota; class Thermoanaerobaculia; order UBA5066; family Gp7-AA6; genus DATBFU01. The sequence continues at coordinate 3,099 of JBOGJK010000649.1, read as the reverse complement.
ATCGCAGCGGGGCGGCTCAGAATGGGCAATGCGATCGCCGAGTCGATCAGCTTCCACGACCCCTGCTACCTCGGGCGGTACAACGGCGTCTACGACGCGCCCCGGCGCATCCTCGAGGCGATCCCGGGCCTGCGGCTGCAGGAGCTGCCGCGCTCCCGCGAGCGAGGGCTCTGCTGCGGGGCCGGCGGCGGGCGGATGTGGATGGAGGAGAAACTGGGCTCGCGGATCAATCAGACCCGGATGAAGGAGATCGCCGAGGCCGGCACCGGTGCCGTGGGCGTCTCCTGCCCCTTCTGCATGGTCATGATCGGCAACGCGAAGGAGGAGATCGGGGCCGCGGTCCAACCCTTCGACGTGCTGGAGCTGGCGCGCCGGTCGCTGGCATAGTCTCTTCTCCCTCTCCCTTCGGGAGAGGGCAGGGCTGAGGGCTCCGCTCCCTCTCCCCCCGGGAGAGGGCCGGGGTGAGGGCGTTACCTTCGCCGCCTTCTCTTCACCGGCCCCCGGAACGCGTCGCGCAGGATCTCGATCTGCGGGGCCTGGCCCTCCTTCTCGAGGATTGCAACCACGTCGAAGCGGCAGAAGGGCCGCCGCCCGCGACGCTTCTGAAGGTAGGCCTCGGCGGCGCGAAAGATCCGCCGGCGCTTCTCCGTCGTGACGGCCTCGGCCGGCGGGCCGAAGCCCACGCCGCTCCTTCCCTTGACCTCGACGAAGCAGAGAACGCCCTCCTCCTCCGCGACGAAATCGATCTCTCCCGACCTCGTGCGGAAATTGCGCGCGAGGATCGTGTACCCCGCCGCCCCGAGCGCCTTCTCGGCCGCGCGCTCCCAGTCGTAGCCGACCCCGCGCGAGCCGCGCGGCCGGGCGGGGAGACCCCGCAGGCGCGCCGCGATGCGCCGCGCCCAGGAGAGCGGCATCATGGCCGCATCATACGGCGCCGGCTTTCGCCGCGGCACGTGCTAAAATCTTCGAACTCATTACGGGAGAGCGGGTTGACAGACCCTCAACTGCACTACACCTTTACGTGCCCGAGTTGCTCGGGCAGCTTCTCCATCCTGCTCGAGCGTATCCCACCCGTCCAGGCGCGGTTCCGGTGCCCGCACTGTCAACAGCCGATGGACTTCCCGTCGCGCGAAGAAGCGCGTGTGTATGCGCGGCTTCAGGCGGAAAACACCGCCCCGGCGGCCGCCGTTGCGCCGCCTCCGCCGGATCCCCCGCCCGTCGACAATCCGCGCAGGGCCCCCGTCTGGACTCCTCCGGCGCCGGGGTCTCTCCCTCCGGACTCTCCCGACGCCGCCGCAGCGCAACGCTTTCGGGTCGAGAAGCAGGGCTTCGAGAGCGACGTCTTCGACCGCAGGGCCATCCGCAACCTGATCCGCACGGGGGAAGTATCCGAGGCCGACTTCGTCTCCGTGGACGAGGCCGCCTCGATCCCGGCGGGAGACGTGCCGTTCCTCAAGTCTCTCTTCAAGCTGCGCGCGACCTCGACGATCCTGCCGCCGGCGCGCTGCCGCACGCACACCGACGCGCTGGCTTTCTACAAGTGCCAGGACACCGCGCGGCCGCTCTGCGAGGAGTGCGCGCCCGAGAAGAAGTTTGGCAACTCGACGGTTCGAGTCTGCGCCCACTGCGGCGGCAACGCGCAGGAGCTCGCGCCCCTGGCCGTCTAGCCCACAGCCTCTCCCGCGATCTCCGGCGCGGCGTTCCTTTTGCTCCCTTACGCCCCTTCCCGGCGCCTTCGCCGTCCCGGGAGACGGCGCCCAGAGGGAACCCTCGCCAGGCGCGGGCGGGCCGCTCACGGCGCCTCTTTCGCCTTCGACTCTCTTTGCTCCTCGAGGCGCGAGAACGCCACCTCGAAGTTCTGGTTCAGGGCCAGTTGGTGGTAGACCCCGTACAGCGAATCCGAGTCCGGATCGTAGGCGAGGGTGTAGAAGCTGCCCGGGTAGCCGCGGTCGGTCATCTCGACCCGCAGCGTGAGCTGACCTCCGTCGCGCTTCCATTCGGCGCGCGAGACGCGGATAGGGTTGGGGTTGAGGTACCGGGCCTCGAGATTCCCGTCGGGAGCCGCGCCGCCGATCTCGATGATGTACTCCCAGTCGGCGCGCATCCAGCGGCCCCAGGAGCCTCTGCGGGTCCGGGGCGGCGGGGGCGGGAGCGGGCGCCGGCGTGGACGCGCTCCGGGCGGCGCGCCGGACGCCTGTCTCCATCGCTACTTCTCGAAGGGAAAGATCCGCTTCCAGTCCTTCTTCATGTCCACGACCGTCCAGCCTTTCGCCGTCGCCTCGTCGAGCGCCTTGTCGAGCCGGCCGACGTGCGACTTGCGGTCGTAGGCCCACTCGCGCTGCCCGTCGGTGTGGTGGACGAGGCCCATGAAGCGGACGCCGCTTCCCGCGGCTGTCCACTGGAGCATCTGCTGGTCACCGTCGGAGTTGCCAAAGGCGAAGACCGGCCGCCGGCCGATGAACTTGTTGATCCCGACCGGCTTGCCCGCCTGGTCGTCGATGAAGTCGATCTTCGGCAGGCGCACGATGACAGGCTTGCCGTCCCGATATTCGTATCTCGTCTCGATCGTGCTCCCGACGACCTGCTCCGGCGGAACGCCGTAGACCCTCTCGGTCCAGGGGCGCACGAACTCGATGCCGCCTCCCGAGACGATGTAGGTCTTGAACCCGTTCGCGCGGAGGTACGCCAGTAGCTCCCGCATCGGCTGGTAGACGCACTCGGTGTAGGGACGCTGGAACCGCGGGTGCTTCGCCGTGGCCAGCCAGTCCCGGACGATCCCGGCGAACTCCTCCGTCGTCATGCCCGCATGGGTGGCCATGACGATGTCGAGGATCGCCTTCTCGCCCCCCGCGAGCACTCCCTCGAGGTTCCCCTCGAGAAGCGACTTGTAGGGCTCCTTCTGCTTCCACTCCGGATGGTCGGGAGCCATCGCCTTGACCCGGTCGAGCGCAAAGGCGAGCTGGAAGTACATCGGCTGCTCCGCCCAGAGCGTGCCGTCGTTGTCGAAGACGGCGATCCGCTCGGCGGCCGGAACCAACACCGACGAGCCCTCCTTGGTCGTGATGGCGACGATCTTGAGGATCGACCGCTTGGCCGAGC
>JBOGJK010000648.1:0-3223 GCA_050745345.1 Thermoanaerobaculia bacterium | reverse complement strand
GATAAGATCGGCGCCGATGGCGAGCGAGAAGCGGCCGGGCCCGGCGGCGCTCCCCGCCGAAGGCGATCCGCGCCGGCGCGAAGGCGCGAAGAGCGACTGGGCGCATCCCGGCCCGCCGGGGGGGAGGAAGCTGCGGCTACCCCGGCGGCGCCCACTGCGCGAGGGGATCCTGACGGCCTTCGCCCGGATCCTCGCCGCCGCCCGGCGCGCCGCCCGATCGGCCCGCCAGGACCCCGTCGCGGCGGTGCACGAGTACCGAAAGTCGCTGCGCCGCGCCCGCGCGGTCGTTTCCCTCCTGCGCGCGAGCCTCGGCAAGGAGGCCGCCGCGGGTCTCGCGCGCCAGCTGCGCGGCGCCTTCGCCGTCACCGGAAGCTTCCGCGACGCGGACATCCTGCTTGCGACACTGCGCCGGCTCCCGCCCGTGCCCGAAGACGATCCGGCGCGACATGCAATCGAGGCGGCGCTCGAGCTCGAGCAGCGCCGCACGCGCGGCGAAACCTCGGAGACGCTGGCGCAGGCACTGCGCCTGCTCGCCGCGCTTCCCGCCGTCCTGGACGTCACGCTCGATCCGGAGTTCTCCGCGCACGACCTCGAGCGCGGCCTCTTTCGTAGCCGCCGGCGGGAGCGGCAGGCCCTGGAGCGCGCGCGGGAGTCGGGCAGCGACGAAGACCTGCACGAATGGCGAAAGCGCGTCAAGGAGCTTCGCTATCAGGTGGAGCTGCTCGCCTCCACCGGCAGTCGCGAGCTCAAGAAGAGAGAAAAGGCCCTCGGGCAGCTCGCGCAGGAGCTTGGCGACGTCACCGACGCAATCGTGCTCGCCCGCGAGATCGCGCGGCGGCAGAGGGAGGGGTCGGTGCCGCCGGCGCCCGCCCTGCTCGAGCGAATCCGGGAGCTCGCCGCGGACGGGTCGCGCCGGCTACGGGAGCGAGGCGCCGGCCTCTTCGAGGGAGATCCGAAGCTCTTCGCCCGCCAGGTGATCGCCGAGCGCGGCTGAGGCCGCGCCGGATCGCAGGACGTTCTCGGCGCGGAGACGGCCTGCCGCCCGACTCCGTAGAATGCGCTCGTGAAGGGGCTTCCCGACTATCACGTCCACACCTTCCGCTGCGGGCACGCGGGAGGAGCTTCCCGAGACTTCGTGCGGCGTGCCGTGGAAAGAGAACTCGGGGAGATCGCCTTCACCGACCACATCCCCCTCTATTTCCTCCCTCCCTCCTCGCGCGACCCGAAGCTCGCCATGCGGGAAGAGGAGCTGGAGGGCTATATCGCCGAGGTCGAGGCGCTACGCGAGGAGTTCCGCGAGCGAATCCCGATCCGCCTCGGGCTCGAGGCGGACTACGCCGAGGGGCACGAGCAGACGCTCGAGCGCTGGCTTTCGCGGGCGGACTGGGACCTCGTGCTCGGCTCCGTGCACTGGGTCGCCGGGGACTGGATCGACGCGCCCGAGTCGGCCAACCGCCGTTTCGAGCGGGAAGGGGCGGAGGCGCTCTACGCCGAGTACTACCGCCTGCTCGCGAAGGCGGCGCGGACCCGGCTCTTCGATGTCCTGACGCACTTCGATCTACCCAAGAAGCACGGGCACCGCCCCCCGCGCGCTCTGGAGGAGTCGGAGGACCTCGCGATCGCGGCGGCCAGGGAAGCTGGCTGCGCCGTCGAGATCTCCTCCGCCGGGCTGCGCAAGCCCGTCGGGGAGGCGTATCCCGAGGCGCGTCTGCTGCGAAAGCTGGTGGCCGCGGGGGTGCCGGTCACGTTCTCCTCGGACGCCCATGCGCCGGCCGAGGTCGGGTGGGGCTACGAGCGGACGCTGGCGCTGGCGCGCGGTGCCGGGGTGGTCGAGTACGTGACGCTCGAAAAGAGGCGAAAGATCGTGAACCCACTGCCGATGGAGTCGACGGCCAACGGTCAACGGTCAACGGTCGACAGGAAGAGGGGAATGACCGGGCCCTAGGGCTCTTCAGACGCCCGGCCCGCTCCCCCTCGGTCCAGTCGTTTCGGACAGCCCCCTCGATCTGGTAGGCGGAGGTGTGACTGTCGACGAGTTCACGGCGTCAGCTCGGTCGCGTGGTGCTTGACCCAGCGCGCCTCGGCGATGAAGATCGTGTCCTCACAGATGTTGGTCGCAAGGTCGCCCACGCGCTCCAGGTTCTTGGAGATCGAGATCAGCTCCAGGCAGTAGGTGATCAACGACGGGTGCTCCGCCATGTAGGTCAAGAGCTCCCGGATGATCGAGACGTTCTTCTCGTCCAGGATGTCGTCCTTCTTGATGACCCTCTTCGCGAGCTCCGCGTCCCGATTGACGAAGGCGTCGAGCGACTGCTTCAGCATCGACATCGCGACCTCGGCCATGTAAGGGATGTCGATGAAGGGCTTGAAGGGCTTCTGGCTGGAGAGGCGCTGCGCCCCTTCCGCGATGTTGACCGCGTGGTCTCCGATGCGCTCGAGATCGTTGTTGATCTTGAGCGCGGCGACCAGAAAGCGCAGGTCCACGGCCACCGGCTGCTGCAGGGCGAGCAGCTGGACCGCCTGCTCTTCCACCATCATCTCCATGCGGTCGATCTCGGCGTCGGCGAGGATCACCTCTTCCGCCTTCTTCGCGTCCGCCTCGATCAGGGCCTCGATCGCCCGCTGGATTTGCCGTTCCACCTCGCCGCCCATGAGAATCAGGTTGCGGCGGAGGTCCTCGAGCTGTTCGGCGAAATGTTCCTTCACGCGCTATCCCCTTTGCGGAAACCGTAAACCGTAAACCGTGAACCGAAGCAAAGCATACGATTCGCTCAAGTCGGTTAACGGTTTACGGTTCACGGTTAACGTCTCTTCAGCCCCAAAGCGCCTCGGTCGAGAGGATCTCGAGGTCCCTCTGGCGCGTTTTCTCCTGCCGCTCGGCAGGGATCGCCCGGAAGGAGACTCTCCGGTCGAAGACCCGCTCGAACAGATCCGCCTTGCGCCGCGCGGACGCGAGCTCCGGCTCGCAGTCGCCGCTCGCGGCGACGGTGAACTCCACGCGCCGCGAGCGGATGCGGCACTCGGCACCCGTGACGAGCTGCCGGTGGCTGCAGTCGAGCCCGTCGGCGATCCGAACGAGCGCGGCGAGCTTCTCGACGACGGGGCGCAGGTAGGGATCCAGCCGCCGCCAGTTCTCGTGCCTCTCCTTCGGGCCTCCCCCCTTGTGGTATCGGGCGATCGAGGCCAGGACCTCGACCTCGTCGGAAGAGAACCCGGTCAGGTC
>JBOGJK010000647.1:0-3172 GCA_050745345.1 Thermoanaerobaculia bacterium | reverse complement strand
ACCCGGGGGAGCGTCCTCACGTGGCTGCTCGTCGCGACGCGCAGCCGCGCGATCGACCGGCTGCGGGCGCGCCGCTCGGGTGGCCGGGCGCGACTGCGCCCGCTCGACGATGTCCCGGAGGCCGCCTCCTCCGAGGACCTCGAGTCGGGGCTTGCGGGACGCGAGTGGGAGGCGCTCTGCCGGGCCGCCATCGGCGAGTTGCCCGAGGACCAGCGCCGGGCGCTGGAGCTCGCCTACTTCGAGGGGCTCACGCAGCAGGAGATCGCCGAACGGACGAAGACGCCTCTGGGCACCGTGAAGACCCGGGTGCGCCTGGGCTTGATGAAACTTCGCGAGCGAATTCGCCCGTATCTGTCCGAGAGAAGAGATGCGTCATAACGAGTCGCACGAGGAGCTGGCCGCGCTGGCGGCCCTGAGCGCTCTCGAGGGGGAGGCGGCCGCGGCGTTCGAGGCGCACCTGGCGGAAGGGTGCGCGCGCTGCGAGGAGATCCTCGCCGACCTGAAGGTGGCCTCGACGGCGCTCGCCGCGGCGGCGCCTCCGGTCCCGCCGCGCGAGGGGTTGCGCGGCGAGATCCTTGCGGGCCTGGAGCGCCGCGCGACCCGCGTCGCGGCGGCCCCTCTCCGGAGGCCATCCTCCGCGGGTGTCGCCTGGCTGTTCGCGGCCGCGGCGTCGCTCGTGCTCCTCTTCCTGGGCCTCGACGACGCGCGCCTGCGGCGCGAGCGCGAGGAGCTCGCCAGCCGCACCTCACAGCTCGCCGCGCGCCTGAAGGGCGCCGAGCGCGAGCTCGCCCGCAGGGACCTGCGCGTCAAGGTGCTCGAGAGCGAGGACATCCGAATCCTGTTCCTCTCGGGCACGGGCCCGCAGCCGCAGGCGCGGGCCAGGGTCTTCTGGAGCGAGAAGGCCAAGCGCGGCATCCTGCTCGCGGGCAACTTGCGTCCGCTCACGGCCGACCAGCAGTACGAGCTGTGGGTCTTCGACAGGGGCAAGCCCGTGGCGGCGGGCGTCTTCGACGTGGACGCGGAGGGGCGCGCGCTCTTCGAGTCTCCGGATCTCTCGGCCATCTCCGCGGCGCAGAACTTCGCCGTCACCGTCGAGCCGCGCGGCGGTCTGCCGGCGCCCTCCGGCCCCATCGTCCTCCTCGGCGCCACCTGATTGGGGTCAGGCATGTATTCGTGTATTATTCGCAAATAGTACATGATTGCATGCCTGACCCCGTTGCCGTTTCTCGTCGCGGCGGCGGTGGGCCTGGACGTGAACCTGGCGGCGGATGCCCCGGCGGCCGCGCAGCAGCGCGCCTTCGCGCTGGCGCGCCGTAGCGGCGTCTCGCTCTACGCGATGACCCTGTCCTGGTCGGAGGCGGAGCCCTCGCCCGGCAAGTACCGTGTCGAGGAGCTGACCCGCACGGCGCGGCTGCTGCGGCAGTCGGGAGCGCTGCTGCACCTCGACCTGCCGCTGGTGGCCGGCCGGGCGCGCAACGTGCCGGCGGACCTGGCCGGGGTCGCGTTCGACGACCGCAGGCTGTCGCTGCGCCTCGGGCGCCTGCTCGACGCGATCGAGCCGGCGCTGCGGGACATCGCGACCTTGTCGCTCGGCTACGAGGCGGACGCGTATTTCGCCGACAAGCCGGAGGAGCTGCGCGGCTACCGGCGCCTCTTCGACGGAGCGGTGAACTTTCTCGGCAGGAAGCGGCCGAAGCTCAAGGTCGGCGTCACGACGGTCTGGCCCGCCGAGAGCCCGGCGCCCGCCGTCGCCGCCGCGCTCCATCAGAGGAGCCCGGTCCTCTTCTACATCTACTCCCCGTTCGGGGAGGGCACGCCCTGGAGGCACCGCGAGCCTGACGCGATCGAGAAGGACTGGAAGGACCTGCTCTCGCGGTCGGCCGGCCGTCTGATCGCCTTTCCCGAAGTGAGCTACTCCTCTTCGCCCGAAAACGGGTCCACGCCCGAGAGGCAGGCGGACTTCGTGCGCCGGTTTCGGCGCCTGCTCGCGGCAAGCGACGGGCAGAGGCTGCTCTTCGCGCGCTGGGTGTCGTGGCGGGACGCCGCGCCGGAGGCGCCCGGCGCCGGCCCCAGGGAGACCGACCGGCGCCGCGCGGCGTTTTTCGCCAACCGCGGCCTGCAGACGCACGACGGCGCCCCGAAGCCGGCGTGGCGGGCCTGGATGAGGGGAGCGAAGTAGCCGGGGTGCGGTAGGCTGTTGGGCGGCATCGAACAGGAGACGACGATGAAGAGGCACCAGATCCCGGCGCTCGCGTTCGCCGCTGTCCTTGCCGCGTCCTGCTCTTCTCCGCAGTCGCCAGCGCCGGCGGTCCCGGTGGAGGCCGCGAAGGCGGACCTCTCGGCTCTGGTCGGAAAGTGGGCCGGCGACTACAGCAGCCCGGACACCGGCCGCATCGGCTCGATCGTCTTCGAGATGAAGTCGGCCGGCTCGACCGCGCACGGCGACGTCCTGATGTGGCCCAAGGGCTCGCAGCAGCTGCTGGCGCCTTCCAAGAGCGGGCAGCTCTCGGAGGAACAGCTCCGAACGATGCCGCAGGTCCTGAGCATCAACTTCGTTCGGGCGGAGGGAGGCCAGATCAGCGGCACGATGGATCCCTACACCGATCCCGACTGCCGGTGCGACGTCCGGACGACGTTTACCGGCGCGATCCAGGGGGACTCGATCTCCGGCACCTTCTCGACCGAGCGCTGGGACAGGCCGGGTACGCTGGCCTCGGGAGTCTGGAAGGTCACCCGCCAGAAGGCCTGACGCCGCCCGTGATCACGCTCGACCGCTTCATCCTCGAGCGCGAGCAGGCCCATCCCGGCGCGACGGGCGAGCTCTCGATGCTCCTGATGCGGTTCGGTGTGGCCGGCAAGCGCATCGCGCGGGAGCTCGCCGTCGCGGGACTGCGGCGCACGCACGGCTCGGCCGGCACGGCCAACGCGCAGGGGGAGCAGCAGAAGAAGCTCGACGTGATCGCCAACGAGATCCTGCTCGAGACGTTCGACTACGGCGGGCTCGTCGTGCTGGCGGCCTCGGAGGAGCTGGAGGCGCCGTACCTCTACGAGCGCAACGAGCGCGACGGTGGATACGCCATTCTCTTCGATCCGATGGACGGCTCCTCCAACATCGACAGCAACGGCACGCTGGGCACGATCTTCTCGATCCGGCGACGCAACGAGGGAGGGG
>JBOGJK010000646.1:0-4381 GCA_050745345.1 Thermoanaerobaculia bacterium | reverse complement strand
GATCTGGATCGAAAGCGGCCGCTCCTCGTCCGAAAAGACCATTTTGCGCATCTGCCTGGCGATGCCGCGGGTAATCGCTTCCGAGGAGATGAACTCCATCGTGACGAGGCCCACCCCGCCGATCCGCCGCAGCATCAGGCGGTACACGTGGTCCGTGATCCCGGCCATCGGGGCGAGGACCAGCGGCGGATCGACCGCGACCGGCCCGAGGCGCAGCATGGGCGCTCATTCTAGCCCCCGGGCGGGATGGCGCGATCTTGGCTGCGGGTTGTAGAATCTCGGCTTTTCAGGAGGTGGGAAACGCCATGTCGTCGCTCGCGCGCGCGGGACATCCCGCGGACCGGATGTCCGGGAGTCCCTGGATCCACAATCGCCGCTTCGACCTGATCTTCCTGACCCTGTCGGGAGTGCTCGTTTTCTTTCCCTACGTCTCCTACGGGCTGCTCCAGAGGCTCGGCGCCTCCCAGGGGACGGCGAGCCTCGCCGTCGGGCTGGCCGTGACGCTGCTGGTGGGCGGGCCGCACATGTACTCGACCTACCTGCGCACGGCGCTGGAGCCGCGGTTCCGGGAGCGCTATGGATTCTTCGCCTATCTGCCGCTCGTGCTGATCCCGACCCTGGTCGTCCTCGGATCGATCTACTCCTTCCTGCTGCTCCTGACCGGCTTCTTCCTCTGGGCTTCCATCCACGTCACGCACCAGGCGCAGTGGATCTCCGAGACCTACCGGCGCCGGGCGGGCCTCAAGGTCTCCCCCCTCGACCGCCTGCTCGACGGGGCGGTGATCCTGGGCGCGCTCTACACGGTCGCGATGTACAAGTTCGTCGCCGGCGCCTTCAAGCTCGGGACCTCGACGCTGCTCTTCCCGGGCTTCCTGAGGCGCCCCTGGGTGGCGCAGGCCTTCACCGTCGGTTTTGCGATCCTCTTCCTGTACTACGTCGCGCGCACCTACGGCGAGATCCGCCGCGGCGAGTCGAGCTGGCCGCGCCTCGCCTTCATGGCGGCGACCGTTGCCCTCGCCTTCGTCATCCCGATCTTCGACAACCTGGACGTCGCCTTCCAGGGATTCAACACCTGGCACTCGCTGCAGTACCTGGCGTTGACCTGGTTTATCTTGTCGCGCAAGGCCGAGACGGGCGAGATCGGCAACGGCTTCGTGCGCCGGCTCTCCGGGACCTCTCATACCGGCATCTTCTACGCGTCGATGATCGGCGCAACGGTGCTCTCCGCCGTGGTGTACCTCGTCCTCTGGCAGGGCTTCGACGTCCCGCAGGACCGCGCCTACTACATCGTGGTCCTCACCTTCCTGTTGATCCACTACTTCTACGACCACATCCTCTTCCGAGACTTCGGCACGCTCGAAGAGGCGGCGTCGCGGACGTAGCCGGGGGCCTTTCACGCCCCGGCGCCCGCTGGCGCGCGCCTTTCTCGCGGTGGCGCTGGCCGCCGGCGCCTGCGCTTCCCTCGTTGACTACCGGCCCCGGGATTGGCGCGCGACCGGCGAGCGCCGCTGGGGTGCGACCGTCGACGAGCTCGACATCGAGACGCAGGGCCTGGTGGGGTCCTCCGGCAGCAGGCGGCTCGCTCCCGAGCTGACGATTCACAACACGTCTCTGGCCGCCGCCGTGGTCACCGGCGGGCGCATCGAGACGGGCGTCGGTGTCTTTTCGAGCGACGCCGCGACGCCGCAACAGGAGGCGTCCCGCACGATCACGCCGGGCGAGACCCGCCGGGTCACCCTCTCCTTTCGCCTCGACCGACCGGTCGAGGCGGTCCTGGTGGATCCCGTGACTCTGACGGTGACGCTCCGCACGGCCTCCGGCACACGGGAGGTGTCCATCCCCATGCGGAAAGGGTAGCTACTTGCCGAGCTCCTCGTAGGTCTGCGCGAGGGCGAACCCCTCCGGTTTCTCGAAGAGCCTGGCCGGCGCGCCCAGACGCACGTCGAGCAACTCCGTATCCGTCACGCTCTGGTACTCGTCGTTGGGGTCCTTCTTGGCGTGCCCGATGCGGACGAGCAGCCGCTCGAGGTCGCGCGCCACCCAGACGATCGCCCGGTCTCCCGAGGGCATCGTCAGCTCAAAGCGCTCGCACGGGTGCATGCCGTGGGCCATGTCGTCGATCCGCCGGACCTTTGCGCGGAAGCGGTCCGCATACCCCTCGGGATCAAAGTTGGGCTCCAGCGGATAGCCCGGCACGAGCTCCTCGGCGGGAGACCAGGCGGACTCGATCAGTTTTTTCGTCGAGGGCCGGAACTGCCAGACCTTTCCGAGGTCGGGGCGCAGGACCTTCACGAGCTGCGACCCGTCGAAGGAGCCGGACACGCGCTGTTTCTCTCCCCGCACCGCCACTTCGTAGCGCTCCGCCTCCGAGAACGCCAGCACCGCGCGATAGCCGCTGTTCGACACCGTGCGCGGGCCGCCGCCGAACTCGCCGCAGGAGCCGGCCGAGAAGAGCGCCGCGGCCGCGAGCCACACGCCCGAGGGAAGCCGCCGGAGCCGGAGCACGAGCGAACTCTAACTCCTCCTGCGCCATAATCCCCCCCGCATGACCTGGTGGGAATCGTGGTTCGGCGAGGAGTACCTCGATCTCTACCCCCACCGCGACCTCGATTCCGCGCGCCGAGAGGTCGCCTTCGCCCTGGACAGGCTCCGGCCGGATCCCACGCCGATGCTCGACCTCTGCTGCGGCGCGGGACGCCACCTTCCCGTCTTTCTCGAGCTCGGGATCGACCCGATCGGCCTCGACTACTCGGCTCCGCTGCTCGAGCTCGCGCGGGCGCGCACGGCGCGGCTGCGCCTCGTGCGGGCCGACATGCGTTGGCTCCCCTTCTCCGACCGGGTTTTCCAGTCGGTGGTCAACTTCTTCACGAGCTTCGGGTACTTTGTGGGCGAGGCCGACAATGCCGCGGTCGTCTCCGAGATTGCCCGGGTCCTGGCGCCGGGGGGCCGCGTGCTCTGCGACACCTTCGGGCTGGACCACGTCCTCGGGCGCCTCGTCCCGGAAGAGAACCGCTCGGGCGCCGGCCGTGAGTACCGCATCCGGCGCTGGTGGAACCCCGACACCCGCCGCATCGAGAAGGAGATCGAGGTGCGGCACGGAGCCTCGACGGCGACCTTCCGCGAGAGCGTGCGCGCCTACACGGCTCCGGAGCTGACGTCCCTCTTCGAACGGGCGGCTCTCCGGGTCGAGGCGACGTGGGGAGACTTCGACGGCAGCCCGGTCGGCTGCGACTCCCCGCGCCTGATCCTGGTCGCGTGCAAGCCATGACCGAGGGCATCATTCCCTTCCCGCGCTACCCGGGTGTGCCCCCAATCTTCCTGCAGTTTCTGCGCGGCCTTCCCGACTTCTATCCGGACCCGCCGACGCCCGCGGCCGCCGCCGCGCGGGGCCGGGAGCTGCTGGGAACCGCGGCGCGCGTGCCGGCGTCCGCCTGGACGAGCCGCTCCCCGGAGGCGCGCGCCGCCTCCGAAGCGCTCGCGGCCGGAAGCTGTGTGGCGGCCGTCGCGGGGCACCAGGTCGGTCTCTTCACGGGACCCCTCTACACGCTGACCAAGGCCTTCGACGCGCTGCGCGTCGCCCGCCAGATCCGGGACCTGGGCGTTCCCGCGGCACCTGTCTTCTGGGCGCTGACCGACGATCACGACCTGGAAGAGGTCGGCAGGACGGCCTGGCCGGGACCGAACGGCCCCGAGCTTCTTGCGCTCGACGGAGCGGACCGCGCCAACCGTCGTCCGGTGGGACGCCTCCCGGTGCCCGAGCGCGCCTCGCAGATCCTCGAGACCTTCCGCACCTTCGCGAAGGCCGCCGACGCGGAGGAGACCGCCGGGCTCTTCGCCCGGCACTACGCCCCCGGACAGACCTACGCCAGCGCTTTCATCCAGACGCTGCTCGACCTGGTCGAGCCGGAGCCGCTGCTCGTGCTCGACCCATACCAGGAAGGGCTGCGCGAGGCGATCGCGGAGTTCTTCGAGCGGGCAGTCCGGCGGCGCGTCGAGCTGCAGAAGGCTCTGCGCGAGGGGGCCGAGCGGATCGAGCGGCGCGGTTTTCCCGTTCCCGTCCCCTACCGGGAGGGGGTCTTCCCCTTCTTCCTCATCGCCGACGGAGAACGCCGCCGGGTGACGGACCCCGAGCAGGCTCTGCGCCAGGTGCGCGAGGGGACGGCCTTCCCCTCGGCGGACGTGCTGACCCGGCCGGTCTTGAAGTCCTTCCTGATCCCGGCGGCCGCGAGTGTGCTGGGCCCCGCCGAGATCGCCTACCACGCGCAATCGCTTCCGCTCTTTCCGATCCTCGGCGCAAAGCCCCCGGTCCTGCTTCCCCGCTCGCACCTGGTGCTGCTCGGCCCGGCCGAGCGGCGGGCGGCGGAGGCGCTCGGGATCCCGC
>JBOGJK010000645.1:0-1905 GCA_050745345.1 Thermoanaerobaculia bacterium | reverse complement strand
ATGTTGTCCAGCATCAGGACGTCTCCTTCCTCCCAGGGAAGGGTCACCTCCTCTTCCCTGTAGGCGCCGCGGATCGCATCGAGGGCCGCCGTTTCGATCGGGGAGCCGTCTCCGTAGTAGGTATTGTTAGGCAGATCCTCTTCCTTGAACATTTTCCGCAGCATGCCACCGAGAGCCGGCGGCAGTGTCGACACGTGAAGGACCGCCGCGTGGTTAAACCAGACCATCTCTCCCGTGCGAGGATGCCTGGCCGCAGCCGGCCGCACCTGACGCGTCCTGACACGGTTGCCACCCCTCCATTCGAACTCGATGCCAGCCACGCGACAGTACTCCTCCATCGCCGCCCGGTCCGTGGTTTGGAAGACGGTTTCCCAACTCAGGCCCGCCGCACCTCCGAGGTTTCGGACGTACAGGACTCCCCCCTGCAGGAAGGGCTCCCTGACCTCCGGTGGGATCCGCTCGAACACCCTCCGGACATCCGCAATCGGCGTCTCGCCGCCTTCACGGGGCGGTGTCAGACAGAAGAAGTAGATCCTCAACGGAAACGTGTCGGCAAACGAACTCTCGTTATGGAGAAAGATCGTGTGCTCAGGCGGATAGTCCGTCGCCGTGTAGATGTTTCCGCTCACTCGGCTGCGCGGCGTCCCTCGATCCTGATATCCCATCAGGGGCCCGGACATCGCGAAGACGAATCTCTCGAACCCGGCGACGCCGCTCACCGTGAAGCCACGAAACAGCAGGGCGCCGTGTTTCCGCAAGGCCGCTTCGAGGATGGAGAGATTGTCTGTGGCCCAGCTGACGAGATCGATTCGAGCATCCGAGGCTCGGATGACCAGCGGCAGGGTTCTGTCGGGCCGTGGGCATTCGGCCTGGATTCGATCTTTCCCGCTCGGCCAGCCGGTCATGCAACCTCCGGATCCAGGTGGCCCGCAGGCCCAACGCATCTCTCCCTGGTCGTCGTCAGAACGAAGCACGCCTGCTGGGAGAAGTCTAGTCGAACGGCTGGCCGGAGAGTCGTCCGGGGAGAGCGGCGCCGGCGAAACCGCCCGGACAGGGGCGGCATCCAAGTAGCATCGTGGCCGTGCTCGAGGATCGCGTCGTGGAGGGACTGCCCAGACGAAGGCTCGCCAAGGCGCTGGCGGCTCACTGGCCCGAGTACTTGATGGAGGCGGCGGAGCTCGCGCTCTTCTCTTGGCCCCGCACTTCCGCCCCGGGAGGACAGTCAGTGCCCCGCCACGCGTCGTCCAGGCCTGACCCGTTCAAGCCCGCCCGGGCGACGCCGGCCACCTGCCGGCGGCCTACCGATGCGGGAGGCCCGATGGCGCGCTCGAGGCGCGGCTGCCGATGACGCGCTTCGGCGTGATGAAGCACCTGCGAGTGCTTGAGGAGGCCGGCCGCGTCGTGAACAGGCGGCGCGGCTGCGAGAAGCTCCACTTCCTGAACCCCGTCCCGATCCGGCTCGTCCACGACCGCTGGGTGAGCAAATACGCCGAGCCCTGGGCCGCGACGCTCACCGGGCTCAAAAGGAGACTCGAGGAGGAAACGATGGAGAAGGTGTTCGAGATCTACATCAAGACCACGCCGGAGCGCCTCTGGGAGGCGATCACGGACGCCGAGCTGAGGTCGCAGTACTCGTTCGGCATGCGCGTCAACTCGGACTGGACGCCGGGCTCGCGCTACGAGATGACCCACCCCGCCGCCAACGGGGTCTTGGGGAAAGGCGAGAACCTCGAGGTCGATCCGCCGCGCCGGCTCGTCCAGAGCTTCATGGCCCTGTGGAGCGAAGACGTGCAGCGCGAGGGGACTTCGAGGGTCACCTGGGAGATCGAACCAGTCGGCGATTCATGCCGCCTGACCGTGACCCACGACCAGCTGCGCGAGGACGCGCATGACGAGGTCTACGGC
>JBOGJK010000644.1:0-1784 GCA_050745345.1 Thermoanaerobaculia bacterium | reverse complement strand
CAAGGAAGCGCGACGACGGCGATGCGGGAGCATCGTCGAGGAGCGTTGAGGTGTTTGAGGGGGCGCTCGACGCGCCCGACGAGAGCCGAGAGTTTCGTCGGCTCGAGACAGGAGGGTTGATGCGCGACTGCGGGCTAGAAACTTTTAGCCGCCGTTCGCGAAGCGAACGCCTGCGGCCCAGCCCCGGACACGACACCCGCATCTATTCTTCAGCAACCTGCTAGCATCCAGGCGGCGTGGGCGCCCGACATCGGCCCGGCGGAAAGCGGAGAGCCGAGAGCGGAGAGCGACTCCCGTGATCTCCGTCATCGTCCCGATCCGAAACGAAGGCCCCGAGGTCGCCGCGCGCTTCGCGCAATTCGCGCGGCGGCCGGACGCGGAGCTGCTCATCGCGGACGGAGGAGGCGACGCCCGGACCTCCGCCGCCTTCACGGCCGCCGGCGCCCGGGTCGTCGCGGCGGAGGGAAGCCGGGGCAGGTGTCTCGATCTGGCCGCGCGCGAGGCGAGGGGCCAGATTCTCCTCTTCTACCATGCCGACTCCCGGCCGCCCGAGAATGCGCTCGAGGCGGTCCGGGAGGCCCTGGAGGACGGCGCCGTGGCCGGCGCCTTCTCGCTCGCCTACGAGAACGCCGGCCCCGGCATGCGCTGGATCGCCTGGTGGGCGAACACGCGGTCGCGCCTGCTCGGGCTGCCGTTCGGCGACCAGGGCCTCTTCTGCCGGCGGGAGGACTACGAGCGGGCCGGCCGGTTCCGCGACATTCCGATCTGCGACGATCTCGACCTGGTGAGGCGCCTGAGGCTTCTGGGCCCGGTCGCGATCCGGCGCGAGAAGTCGGTCACCTCCCCGCGCCGATACCGCGAGACCGGTCCCCTGCGCCAGATGCTGCGCAACTGGCGCGTCCAGATCGGCTACTTCGCCGGAGTCGATCCCGAAACGCTCGCCCGCTGGTACTCGAGAGGAGCCGGGAACGCGGTGTCTTCTAGTTCCCGGCGCCGCCGCCCAGAATGATGGGCAGGCCCGACTTGGGGTTGCCCACCACGACGACCTTGGCATTCGCGCTCGTGGCGAGCTTCTCGGTCGCCTCGATCCCCTTCCACTCCAGAAGCATCGGCGAGAGCCCCTGCGCCACGATGCGCTGGAAGTCTGTGATCCCCTGCGCCTCGATGCGCTTACGCTCCGCCTCCTGCTGCTCCTTCTGGAGCACGAACTTCATCTGCTCGGCCTCCTGCTCGCGCTTCAATTTCTCCTGAATGGCGTTGGCGACCAGGGCGGGCAGGCCGATCTTCCGAAGCAGGACCGCTTCGGCGATCACGCCGCGGTCGCCGGTCATCTTCTGAAAGAGCTGGAAGGTCTCCCGCGCGATCTGCTCGCGCGCCGCCGAGTAGAGCGCCTTGGCTTCGTAGGAAGCGGTGATCTCTCGAATGGCGGACCGGATCTGCGGAGCGACGAGAATGTCCTGATAGTGCCTGCCGACCGTCTTGTAGACCTCGGCCGCCTTCGCCGGGTCGAGCCGGTAGAGGAGCGAGCCTTCCAGGTCCATGACCAGACCCTCCTTGGACGGCACTTCGGCGATCTCTTTGGCCTCCTGGGTCTGGATCGTCATCTTGATGACACGCGTGAACGGAAAGACGAGGCGGATCCCGGGACCGAGCGCGTTGGGCGAGACCCTCCCGAAGAAGTCCTTCACGCCCACATGCCCCGCCGGGACCACCGCGATCGGCGCGCCCAGGATCAGGACCACGAAGAGAATCAATCCGATGACGGCCCGGCGCAGTGCCGTGCC
>JBOGJK010000643.1:0-6402 GCA_050745345.1 Thermoanaerobaculia bacterium | reverse complement strand
GCCGGGAGCTGCTCGAACGGGTCGGCCTCGCGCACCGCGCGCGGGCCCACCCGTACGAGCTCTCGGGAGGCGAGATGCAGCGCGTGGCGATCGCCCGCGCCCTCGTGACCGGAGCGAGGCTGGTGCTGGCAGATGAGCCGACGGGGAACCTCGACAGCGGCAACGGCGAGCAGGTGCTGGAGCTGCTCGACGCGATCCGACGCGAGAGGGGCGTCACGCTTCTGCTCGCCACGCACTCCCCCGCCGCCGCCCTCCGCGCCGACCGCGTCGTCGAACTCCGGGACGGGCGCGTGACCTGAGACTCGTCGGACCCGCCTACGCGAGCTCGAGATCGGTCCGGACGAAATTGGTCCCGACGCAAAGCAGCGGCTCTCGCGCCAGCTTCGCCGTTGCGTATGCCATGCAATCGCCGAAATTGAGGGCCGCCCGGTGCCGCCCTTTTCCGTATCTCCAGAAGGCGTCTGCGGCGGCTCGCCAGTGGGCCTCTCCGAAGGGAACGAGGGCCAGACCCGCCTCGCTCACGAAAAGCGACAGGAGGCTGCGAGAGCCCTTCCCCGTCTTCGCCATGAGGACGAGCCCCGTCTCGACGAGTGTGGGCGTTGCGGCCGCCACGCCAGGCGCCCTGCCGACCTTCTCCAGCAGATCCTCGCAGCCCGGCTCCTTGAGGAGGATGGCGACCATCGCCGAGCTGTCGAGGATCAGACGCCCTCCGGCCCGTAGCCCAGGAGGCGTTCGCGCTCCTTCTTCCTGACCTTCTTCCCCAGGACCGAACGGGGGATCGCCGGCCAGATCTCCTCCTGGAGGAGCCGGAGGAGTCGTTCCCTGCGGTTCTCGACGGGCACCCGGGAGCCCAGGCGCTCTTTTCGCTCTGCGAGAGCCGTCCGGATTGCTCTTGTCTTGCTCTCGCCCGTCAGGCGGGCGACTTCGGCGGCCAACCGCTCGGCTTCGGGATCCTTGATGTTCAGGCCCATTGGTAGAATTCTACCATTCTTCTACCTCTGTGGGGGCGGCGGGAAGACCGCTTCCCCGGAAGCGCCGGATCGGGCATAACGGTCCCATGTCGGGCCTGCCGGCGGTCTTTCGGGCGCTCGTGGCCGGGCCGGCGAAGCGGCACCCGCTGCGGGTGCTGCTGCCGGTCGTAGGGGTGGCGATCGGTGTCGCCGCCGTCGCGGCGATCCAGCGCGCCAACGCGAGCGTCACGGAGTCGTTCCGCGAGGCGGCGGCCTCCGTCTCGGGGCGCAGCGACTTGCTCGTCACCGGGGTGGCGGGCGTGCCGGTCGAGGCGCTCGAGCGCCTCGCGTTCCTGTGGCGGATCGGCTCCTTCGCGCCGGCGGTCCAGGGCTGGGTCGTGCTCGACGACGGCTCGGGCGAGATCGCCGAGGTACTGGGAATCGACCTCGGGGGAGACGGCGCCGTGCGTGACCTCGAGATCGTCTCGGATCGAGAGGCCGCGGCTCGGCGCCTGCTCTCCGGCGGAGCCGTCCTGCTGCCGGAAGGCTTCGCCGCCCGGCACCGCCTCGCCGTCGGGAGCGAGGTCCCGCTCATCGCCGGCGGGGCGCGGCACCGGCCCGTGGTGGCAGGGCTGCTCGAGCTGTCCGGTGTCGCGCGGGCCTCGGGAGGCGACGTCCTGATCGCCGACATCTTCACGGCGCAGCGCCTGCTCGGCCGCCCCGGGACGGTCGACCGAGTGGACATCGTGCTCGACCCCGGCGTCCCGCGAGAACCGGCCCGCCGCGAGATCCTGGCACGGCTGCCTCCGGGCCTTGTACTCGGGCCTCCAGGCCGGTCGGCCGCGGCCGCGGACCGCATGGTGCGCGCCTTCCGGTTCAACCTGAACGCCCTGGGCTCGCTAACACTCCTGGTCGGAATGTTCCTGATCGCCAACGCCGTCTCGATCTCGGTCCTGCGGCGGCGGCCCGAGATCGCGACGCTGCGCGCGGTCGGGACCTCCCGCGCAATGCTCTTCTCCGTCTTCCTGCTCGAAGGGCTCGCGATCGGCGCCGCCGGCACCGCGCTGGGAGAGCTCGGCGGCGTGTTCCTCTCGCAGGCGGCGCTCGGGGCGGTGGCCGGGACCGTGAAGGGCGTCTATCTGCCGACGGCCACGATTACGGCGTCCGGCTACGGCGGCGCCGGGGCCCTGGCGGCCGCCGTCGGGATGTTGGCGGCCCTCGCCTCGACGGCTCTGCC
Source organism: Thermoanaerobaculia bacterium (assembly GCA_050745345.1). Taxonomy (GTDB): domain Bacteria; phylum Acidobacteriota; class Thermoanaerobaculia; order UBA5066; family Gp7-AA6; genus DATBFU01. The sequence goes on along the minus strand of JBOGJK010000643.1, from coordinate 4,215 downwards.
CGCGGCGGAGGCCACACGGGTGGAACCCGCGCCGGCGATGCGTCCCGGCTCGGTCGAAAGGGTCCGGCGGCGGCGCCTGCGGGGACGGGCGCTGTCTGCCGCATTCCTGCTCGCGGCGGCGGCGGCCGCGGCGGCGGCCCCGGCGGTGGACGGCTTTCCGCTCTTCGGCTTTGCCGCCGTCGCGCTGGTAGTGGCCGCCCTGGCCTCCGCCTCCCCGCTTCTCGTGCGCGGCGCGGCCAATGCCTCGGCACTCGTCCTCGCGCGCTTCGCCGGCGCGCCGGGTCGGCTCGGCAGCCGCCTCTTCAGCGGCTCGCTCGCGCGAAACGCGATCTCCGTCACCGCTCTGGCCATGGCCCTCGGCATGACGCTCGCGATGATCGTGACAGTCGCCTCGATCCGCGAGACGGTGCGGGTCTGGGTCGAGTCGACGCTGCGCTCCGACCTCTGGGTCAAGTCGCCGGCGGGCGCGCGCTCCGGGATCGTCGGGGACCTGCCGGAGGAGATCGTCCCCTTTCTGCGGGAGATCCCCGGGGTCGGGGCCGTGGACCCCTTCCGCGCCCGCGACCAGGTGGATCCCCGCGGGCGCCCCTGGACGCTCGCCTCGGGGGACTTCGGCGTGATCGCGCGGATCGGCGGGCTGTCCCTGCTCGAAGGCCTCGACCCGGGCGCGGCGGCGCGGCAGGCCCGCGAGCGCGGAGAGGCGATGGTCTCGGAACCCTACGCCCGGCGCTTCGGCGTCGCGCGCGGCGACACGCTCGAGATCCCGACTCCGGGCGGTGTCGCCCGCCTGCGTGTTGCCGGCGTCTACCGCGATTACTCGAACGACCGCGGGACCGTGGTCCTCGACCGGGAGCTGTACGTGAACCTCTTCGGGGACCGGCGGGTCACGAGTGTCGCGGTCCTGGCGGCTCCCGGGCAGAATGCTTCCGAGCTGCGCCGCCGGATCCTCTCCGAGGCGGCCGGGCGCTTCGCCCTCTCGATCTCGACCAACCGCGAGCTGCGCCGCGAGGTGCTCCGGATCTTCGACCGGACCTTCGCCGTCACGCACGCGCTCGAAGCGATTGCCGTGGCCGTGGCCGTGCTCGGGATCGCCAACGCGCTCGTCGCCTCGGCGATCGAGCGGCGCCGATCCTTTGGCCTGCTTCGCGCCGTCGGCGCCTCCTCCGGGCAGATCCGGCGGGCCGTGCTCCTCGAGGCGGGGCTCACGGGTGCGACCGCGGCCGCGGCGGGACTTGCGGCCGGGGCCGCTTTCGCCTTCCTGCTGCTGGCCGTCATCAATCCACAGTCCTTCGGCTGGACGGTCGCGCTCCGCGTGCCGGCCGGCCGCCTGGCGGTGGCCGTTGGTCTGGTGCTCGCCGCCTCGGTCCTCGCGGGCCTCTATCCGGGGCGCCTGGCCGCCGGTGTGGACCCCGCCGCGGCGCTGGCGGAGGAATGAGATGAGGAATCGGACGATCGGGTCATCGGATCATCGGTCCATCGGATCATCAATGAATCAATTCTTCCTCGCCGCCACGGTCTTCCTCGGCGCCGCCGCGGCGGCTCGAAGCGAACTCTCGTTCCCCAAGGACCACGGCTCTCATCCCGAGGCGGCCATCGAGTGGTGGTACTACACGGGGCACCTGACGGACGCGCAGCGGCGCGCCTACGGCTTCCAGCTCACTTTCTTTCGTGTGGGCGAGCTGCACCTAGCGCACTTCGCCTGGAGCGACGTCTCGGCCGGAACCTTCCGCTACGAGGAGAAGGCGCACCTTGCACTTCCCGGAATCGCCTCGGCCGAAGCGGGACGGCTGAGGGTGACCAACGAGGACTGGTCCGCGGAGGAGTCGGGAGGCGCGCATCGCCTGCGCGCCGCGGGCCGAGCCTGGAAGCTCGATCTGGTGCTCTCCGCGGCAAAGCCTCCCGTGCCGCACGGCGAGGGGGGAATCTCCCGCAAGGGCGCCGGCGAGAAGGAGTACTCGCGCTACGTATCGATCACGCGCCTGACGGCCTCGGGCCTCTTGGTCGAGAAGGGACGGCGCCTCGCTCTCTCGGGCACGGCGTGGTTCGACCACGAGTGGGGGCCAGGCGCCTTGCCGGCGGAGGCGGTCGGGTGGGACTGGTTCGCCCTGCAGCTTTCCGACGGCTCGGAGCTGATGCTCTACCGAATGCGCGGTGCCGGGGGGCGCGCCACGCCATTCTCTTCGGGCACCTGGATCCCGGCCTCCGGTCCTGCCGCGCCCGTGCGATGGGATGAGGTCCGCTTCGCGGAGACGAAGCGCTGGACCTCGTCGAAGACGAAGGCGACCTATCCGGCCCGGTGGGAGATCGCCGTGCCGCGGCTCGGCCTCTCCCTCTCGGTCGAGCCCCTGCTGCCCGATCAGGAGCTCGTCACCGAGAAGTCCACGGGCGTGACGTACTGGGAGGGGGCCTGCCGCGTCTCGGGCTCGCACGCAGGCCGCCCCGTGTCGGGGCGGGCCTACGCGGAGCTGACCGGCTACGCCGGGCGCGACGTGCCCGGCCTTGCGAACTGAACCAGGGGGATCCGGCGCCCCGCTACTTGGCAGGCTTGTCCGCCATCTCCATCGTGACGGTGAAGGTCTTGGCCTTTTCCATGTGACGGAAAACGAAGGGGAAGGCGATCGAGCTCATGTCCCGCTCCCCCTTGTTCAGGTATCCGACGCGCGTCCCGCCGGAGCCGGCCGCCACGATGTTGCCCTCGGCGTCCATGATCGCGACGGCGACACCCACGATCTTGTCGGAAGGGCCGTTGTTGTCCACCCGGATTTCCACGCTGGCGTCGGACTTGCGGATCCCCGCCCCCAGCGACTTGCCCGGCTTGAACGTGATCTGGTTGACCGTGACCTTGTTCAGCTCGAAGTTCAGGTCCTGGACGCCGTTGACGGGGGCGTAGTCGAAGTTCTTGGTGATCTGCTGCGCCGCAAGGGGCGAAGCGATCCCCACCGCGAGAGCGAGCAACAGGAATCTGCGAATCATTCTCTCCTCCTTGAGGGCGGGGAAGATATCAGATCCCCGCGGGCCCGGCGCTCCTGTTCCGGGAGGTTCGGCTCCTCGCAGCCCGTGGAAACAGTCTGTTTTTCGGGGCACGAGATGAGGGAGGTTGTGGCTCTGATCGGCGGAGCTTCTTCCTGATTCGGTTGGGAGGTAAGCGGATGTCGATGGGGACGCGCAAGGATCGCACGCAGCCACCGATCTGGGTGGAGGTGAGCCAGGTGGCGAGGGGTTAAGGCCACGTCTTCTACCGACGCTTGAACGAGCTTCTCCGGCGTCACGGTTTTGACGCCTTCGTGGAGAACGGATCTAGGAGAGCCGAGTGTTCACGGATGGCGTTGGTCGGCCGTCGATTCCACCTGGCACCTACTTCCGAATGATGTTTGCGGGGTTCTTCGAGGGTCTGTCTTCGGAGCGAGCGATTGCCAGGAGGTGTGCAGACTCGTTTTCGCGTCGGGAGTTTCTAGGCGTCGGACTGACGGAGGTGACGCCGGATCACTCGACCCTGTCGGGGGGCGGGCCGAATCGACAGAGGCCCCCCTCACCCAGCCTCTCCCCCGATGGGAGGAGAGGAGACGAGGGACTACGCCCTCTCCCGGCGGGAAAGATGTGGGGTGAGGGGCCTGCGTCGGGAGCCTTTCCTGTGACTGCATGACCCCCGAGAGGAAGGGAAGATAATGAGCCCCATGGCTTTGCCGCGAGAGATTCGATACGTGGCGGAGGCGATTCGCGGGCGCGAGCCGCCAGTTACGGTGGATGAGTAGGCTTCTTGCTAGACGACGCTGAGGATGCCAACAATTAGCCAGTTCTTCGGGATCGTGATTCGCATGTACTTCGACGACCACGGACCGCCTCACTTTCACGCGATCTACGGCGACTACGAGGCCCAGTTCGCAATCGAAACTTTGACCGTCCTGGAGGGAAGCCTTCCTCGGCGCGTTGTCGCCTTTGTTCTCGAGTGGGCAAACCTCCACCGCGATGAGTTGCGGCAGAATTGGGAGCGAGCGTCCCGCCACGAGCCGCTGAAACCCGTGGCGCCGCTAGACTAATAGCGAACTGCCATGAGCCGCGTCGAATCCGTAAGACCTTTGCCCGGCTTCCGCCTCGAGGTCCGTTTTGGGGACGGGACGGTCGGAGAGCTCGACCTTTCGTCTCGACTGTTCGGCCCGGTCTTTGAACCGCTCGCTCGTGATCCGGAGCTCTTCCGGCAGGTCTTTGTGGATCAGT
>JBOGJK010000642.1:0-6740 GCA_050745345.1 Thermoanaerobaculia bacterium | reverse complement strand
GATCAGACCCCAGAGGGCGCCCAGCAGCCAGAGCCCGGCGCCCCCGAGAACGGCGCCGAGGAGGGCCTGCCCGGGCGAGCGCTCGACCGAAAAGAAAGAGAGGCCGAGCCCGGCCGCGATTCCCGGCAGCGTGATCGCATCGGGCAGGATCTGGAAATCGGCGTCGATCCAGCCGAGCGCCAGGCAGGCCGCGCAGAGCAGCGCCCCCGCCACGAAGTCGGCCCAGGAGGGGGCCCTCCAGAAGGCCGCGGCCCAGAGCGCGCCGTTGGAGAGCTCGACGAAGGGATACCGCGCGGAGATCGGCGCGCGACAGGCGCGGCAGCGTCCCCCAAGGAGCAGCCAGGAGAGCACGGGGATGTTGTCGAGCGGCTGGATGGCGCCGCCGCAGGCCGGGCAGTGCGAGCCGGGGCGGATGATCGACTCCTCGCGCGGCAGGCGGTGGATGAGCACATTGAGGAAGCTGCCGACGAGCAGGCCGAAGACAGCCGACCAGAAGAGGCCGAAGGCGCCCAGCGCGTCGATCGGGGCCGTTGCGGACAGCTCCGCTGTCAGGCGGGCCTCCCGGCGCCCTCCGGCCGCCGGCGAACCCACACCAGCAGCGCGGCTACGGCGGCCACCGAGATCGCCGCGCCGGCGTAGAAGGACACCGGCCGGTAGCGGAACTCGACCCGATGCGAGCCCGCGGGCACCGCCACGGCGCGAAACAGCCCGTCGGCGGTGAGCAGCTCCGCCGGCCGCCCGTCCAGGCGCGCCCTCCAGCCCGGGTACGCCAGATCCGCCAGCACGAGGATCCCGGCGGCGTCGGACGACACGTCGGCAACGACGCGCTCGCCGGTCTCCTCGGCGATCCGGGCGACCACGAAGCGGCCGGGAGCCGCCTGCGGGCGGGGCGACGGCTCGCGGTCGAGAAGGACCCGGCGGCTCCAGTCGAGCTGGCCGCCCGCGGCGCGCGCCCACGCGCGCTCGGGGTCCCGCTCCACGGCGTACTCTCCAACCAGGCAGAGGCGCGGCCGATAGGGGTCGATCGTCGCCCGGAAGAGCTCCCCCTGCTTGCCGGCGGCGCCTTCGGGCCGGAAAGGCGTCCAGTAGACGCGTCCGCTCGCCGCCCCCGCGGCCCGCGCGGGATCGCGACCGGCGTCGATCGCGTCGGCGATCCGCCCAGCGCCCACCGTCGGCAGCGCGGAAGCGGTCCGAATCGTTCGCACTCCCAGGAGCAGGTTCGTGTAGCCGATCAAGGCCTCGCGCTGGCGCCGCACCGTGGCCGTGTCGAACGCCCAGTCGCGGTTCACCCAGGGGGCGAGCTCCCCCATCGTCGGTGTCAGGACCCTCCCCAGCAGGTGCGTCCGGAGAGCCGGCGAGTCGGCAGGCCGCCGGATCTCCTCTGCGGGCACGAAACGAAACACCGCGCGGTTGGCCAGCGAAAAAGAGGCCGCGGCCGCGAGCGCGGCGGCCGCCGCCAGCGCCGCCGCTGTCCCGGAAGCCGCCGGGCGCCAGAGCGCGAGCAGAAGCAGCGCCGCCAGGCCCGCGCCCGTGACCGCACGAACCGGCCCCTCCTGCCGCGACAGGGCCACGACGGCGAAGCCTCCGGCGCCCGTGGCGAGGGCGAGCAGGAGCCTTCTCCGGCGATCCGGCAGGAAGCGCAGGGCATCCAGGCCCAGGCCCGAGAGCGCCGCCAGCGCGAAGAGAGCGGCCGTCAGCGCCTTGGCCGGATAACGGATCCGGTCGAAGCCGGGCAGGTCGCGCAGCCAGGCCCCGGGGAGCCCGGCAGCCGAAAGCAGGATCCCCGCCACACCGACCGCCGCCAGAAGCCACGCGAGGAGGCGGCGCTGCCGCTCGGCGAAGGCGGCCGCCGCGGCGGCCAGCGCAATCGGCCCCACGTAGAGCGAGGCAAGAAAGAAATTTCCGAGAGCGTCATCGCCCGCGCCGAGCGCCGAGGCGAGCCCTCCGGCCCGCACCGCCCCCATCTCCCGCACCTCCGGCGGAAAGGGGGCCTGCCGCTGCGAGTGGAGCGCCAGCTCCGCCATCGGGACCAGCGCCCAGGCCGCGAGGGCCACCCCCAGCCCGGCGGCCGCAAGGCCCCGCCGCACGCTCTCCTTGCCGGAAATCTGCCTCCAGCCGCCGGGCGGCTCCGGGCGGCGGAGCGTGACGAAAAGCAGGGCGAGCAGAAGCGTCAGGCCCGACAGCTCGGGGCTTCCGGCCATCGCCTGCAGGCCGATCAGCAGCGCGCAGGCGGCACCAGCGGCTCTCGAGCGCAGCCCCGAGCGGGCGAGCCAGAGGATCGCGGGAAGCCAGGCGAAGGCCCCGAAGTGGTTCCAGAAGGCGGACAGGGAGGCCGCCAGGCCCGAGGCGGCGAAGACGACAGCAGCGAGCGACGCGCCGGCTCCGGTGACCCCCTCGTCCCTGCAAAAGCGCCACATCCCCCAGGCGGCGATCGCGAAGTGGAAGAGCAGGAAGAGTCCCGCCGCCAGGCCTACCCACGGCAGCAGGAAGAGCAGAGTGGGCGGATAGAAGACCCCCGATTGCGCGTTGGCGAGCCACGGCTCCCCAGCGCCCGACCACGGGCTCCAGAGCGGGATCTCGCCCGCGCGCAGCCGGTCGGCCGTAAAGAGCTTGAGGGGGAAGAAGAAGTCCGCCTGGTCGCGAAAAGAGGGAGCCTCGCCTCGCAGCAACGCGGGCGACAGCCAGACGATCGGGGGAATCAGCGCCGCGGCGGCGAGCACACCCGGATGAAGCGCGCGGCGCACAAATCCATTGTAAGGGTTAAGGGAGAGGGTGGCCATCGGGAGACGGGAAACGGAAGACGGGAGACGAAGGCCGGGTCGGTCCTTCTTCGAGCCTCGTCTACCGTCTCCCGCCTGCCGTCTCCCGGCTTCAGGCTACCGCTGCGCCCCCTCGGGCCACTGGATGAAGGTGCCGTTGGAGTAGAGGATGTCGTCGTTGAAATCCGTGGTCGTGCCGCAGACGAGAGAGGTCGAGGAGCCGTCACGGCCGAAGCTGCGGACGTTGTACTTGGACAGCGCGTTGTCCACCGCGTACGACAGGAAGCGCCCCCAGCCATCCTGGATGGGAACCTGCGCGATGTAGGTGGGCTGCAGGTTCGTGAAAGAGGAGAGGGCAAGCACGGCTCCCGACACCGTATAGGCCCCCGGCGCGCAGGCGGCGACGGGATAGAAGTTGTTGTCCACCTGGTACGCCTCGATCGCGGTCGCCAGCGCCCGCATGTCGGACATGGTTCGCTTCTGCTTGCCGCGCTGCACCGCGTTGAGCAGGTTCGGGATCGCGATCGCCGCCAGGATCCCGATGATCGCGATGACGATGAGAAGCTCGATCAGGGTGAAGCCGCTCTCCTGCTTTTTCATGAAAAAAGCGGTCCCGACCCGCGCCGGGACCGCTTCTCCTTCAGGTTTCCGGACGCTTCCGGCGCGCCCGTGTACGTTAGTTCTGGGTACCCTCGGGCCACTGGATGAACGTGCCGTTGACGTAGATGATGTCGTCGTTGAAGTCCGTTGTCGTCCCGCAGTTGATGCCCGTGACCGTCCCGTCACGTCCCAGCGACTCGATCCGGTAGTTGTTGAACGCGGCGTCTGTCGCGTACCGGAAGAACCGTCCCCACCCGTCCTGGCGAGGCACCTGAGCGATGTAGGTGGGCTGCAGGTTCGTGAACGAGGAGAGGCCCAGGACGTTCGCCGTACCGCCCGTGAACAAGCCCGGGTTGCAGGCCGCCGGCGGGTAATAGTTGTTGTCGACCGCGTACGACTCGATCGCGGTCGCCAGAGCCCGCATGTCGGACATCGAACGCTTCTGCTTGCCCCGCTGAACGGCGTTGAGCAGATTGGGGATCGCGATCGCGGCCAAGATGCCGATGATCGCGATGACGATCAAGAGCTCGATCAGTGTGAAACCGGCTTCCCGCTTCTTCATTCGATGCCTCCTAGGTGGCGTGCTCGTACTCATTCCTTCCAGTTCCGTCTACCAGCTTTAACGCAAGGGAGAAGCCAGACTGGCACAGAGATAAACATCGCCATGTCAACGAATTAGATCCGGTGCTCTGCGAGGCCGGCGACATGAAGTGTCAACCCGTGGCCAAACCGTATGACACTTTTTGCCGGCCTCCCTGATCGGTCCAACCGCCTCGACTGACCTCGAACTCTTTCCGCGGCCGCGCGGCCACTCGGGTGGGCAGTGTCAGTTTGCTTCGCGCCGCTGCGCTTCGAGGGCCTTTTCCTCGACGATGTCCTCATAGAGGGCGACACCGTCGAGGTAGTCGCGCAGGAAGATGCGCTCGTCGTTGCCGTGCCGCCGGACCGAATCGGTGATGTTGGTCGGGACGAGCGCATATCCGTAGGCGGGGATCCCACGCCGGCGGTAGAGAACCGATGTCGTATAGCCCCCGAAGGTCGGGACCGGGCCGAACGGGACCCCCGGGTAGTGCGCCTCGGTAACGCGCCGGAGCAGCTCCGTGAACGCCGTCGGGTAGGGGCTCGCCTCCGTCCGCCCGGTGGTGTAACTCCAGGTCGTCCGCAACCCGGAGCCCGCCGCGTCCCGCAGGATCGGCTCCAGGTACCTGCCGGGATCGACGCCGGGCGGCGTCGAGACGATGACGTAGGAGCGCAGGTTGTCTCGGGATCCCGGCGGATCGGGAAACGGCGGCCTCCAGAAGACCCGCGGCTCGAGGAACGCTCCGTACCGGTCGGGCAAGAGAGCGAGCTCGGCGGGATTGCCGCGCACCCGGTCGAGGTGGCGCAGGGGATCCGTCAGAGGGTGCACGAGATGGTTGGCGAGCAAATCGAATCCGAGGACCACGTGAGGGTGCGGAGCCACGGCCTCCGCCGCGAGCTTCTTCCAGCGCCGGGCGAGCTCTTCCAGAGCCTTGGCGTTCGTCGTGGAAAACTGCGCCGAGGCGTACCCGGCCTGCAGCGTCTCCAGTCCCCAGAAGCGCACGTCGCGCACGACCATCTCCGTCGTGCCCCCTTCGTTCAGGATCTCAGAGACCCCCGCGAACCAATCGGGCCGGTTCTCGAGAAGCCACTTCGATCCCCAGCGCTGCCCTAGCTCCTCATCCGCTTCCGCCAGGAACAGGAGGTCCGACTCGGGAACGATGCCGTGTCGGCGGAGCCCTCGCAACGCCAGCGCCTGAGCCAGCGCCAGAGACTTCATGTCGTAAGCGCCGCGGCCGTAGAGGTAGCCGCCGCGGATCTCGCCGGAGAAGGGAGCGGCTTCCTTCCAGAGCGCCGGGTAGGCGTCCGCGACGTCGATGTGATTGAGCAGCAGCAGGGCCCCGTCCCGGCGGCGGCCGGCAAGACGCGCGAGCAGGTTGCAGCGCCCGGGCGCCGGGCAGACGATCTCCGTCTCGATGCCCTCGCAGTCGAAGAGCTCCTTGAGAAACCGCGCCCCGGCCTCCTCAGTCCTGCCCTGGGAGGTGTCGATCCGCACGTAGTCGCGAAGCAGGCGCACCGGCTCGAGCCTCAGCCATTCCGCCGCCGGGCGGGTCGTGTCCGACTCGATCCGGTTGACGGCAGCCTCGCGCCGGGAGCAGGCCGCGGCCGCGACGAGAGACAGCAAAACGGCGGCGCGGCAGCGCCTCATGCTCTTCTTCGGCGGGCCGAAACGGCCACGAGCGCGGCCCCGATTGCCGCGGCGAGTGGCCCGAGGCGCGAGAGCTCGCCGCCCGGGACACGCTCTCTCCAGTCGATGTCGTGGCGCCCCGCCGGAACCGGCAAAGCGGTGTAGGCGAGATAAGCGGGAAAGGTCTCGGCCTCGCGGCCGTCCACGCGAACGTCGCGGTGGCTCCAGAACGCACGCAGGACGAAGAGCCAGGCCGGCTGCGCCGTCTCGGTCTGCAGGCGCAGCCGCTCGGGGCTCTTCTCGAGGATTCGAAGGCTCCCCGGCGGGGCCGCGCCGGCGGCGCGCCGGCCCGTCTCGAGCACGAGCTCTCCTGCGCCCGTCTCTTGAAGCCGCGCGGCCGCGGCGAGCGCCCCCGGCTCTTCCCGCCACCGCGTGGCGAGACGGATATCGGGCAGCGCCCCGTCGTGCAGGTCCCACTCCTGCGCGGCGTTGCCTCCGACCGGGCGGAAGCCCGGCACCGGGGGCTGGCCGCGAGGACGAACACCGAATCTCAAGCAGAGGTTTCCAAAGAAGGCAGCCCCGTCCGGTCCGGTGGCGGCGAAACCGGAAAGCCGCCGCAAGCTCTCGACCCGTGCGAGGTCGCCCGCGTCGAAGTCGTAGTTGAAGACGGTCCCGCGGCCCCAGAAGACCGGCGTGTAGTAGATCCAGCTCTCGCGCGGAAGCTCCGCCCAGCCGAGCCCCGAGCGCGAGGCCGCCTCTTCCGGCCGCGCGTAGATCGATTCGCCGAGCGTGCGGTACGCGCCGCGCGGGTCGGCCCTCGCGATGCGGCGTGCCAGGGGCGTGGGCTCGAAGGCTTCCCGTTCGCTCGACACTTCGGGAATCCGGCTGGTGGCGGCAAGGGGAGCGAGCGTGAGCAGAGCGAGCGCGGTTGCCCGCGCGGGCAAGGCCCGACGCGAGGCGAGCTCGATTGCAACGAGCGCCGCCACCCAGAGGAGCCCCCCCTCGGCCAGCGCCCGGGGCAGCTGCAACGCGGCAAGCTGCGGGAGCGGTGCGCCGCCCGCCAGCCACGTTCCAGCAATCCACGACGTCGACGAAGGGAACAGCGCCGTGGCGGCAGCCGCCAGCGCGAGCAACACCGCCACGGCGAGGCCGCCGCGGAGCCGCCGGCGCTCCTG
>JBOGJK010000641.1:0-3103 GCA_050745345.1 Thermoanaerobaculia bacterium | reverse complement strand
GATCCGGCCAGGGCAGATGAACCGATGAACAGATGAACCGATGGACCGATTCGGCATGATCGCTCCAGGAAGAAGCCGGGGGTGTTGCGACGCTCCGGGAGTACCACCGGGGATGAAGGGATCGGTTGATCGGATCATCGGTTCATCGGCTCATCGGAGATCCGGCCAGGGCAGATGAACCGATGAACAGATGAACCGATGGACCGATTCGGCATGACCGCTGAACCGATTCCGCGCCGGCCCGGCACGCCGGCCCGGATCCTGCTCTTCGCGACTGCGCTCGGGGCCTACGCGCTCGCCCTCTCGGTCCTCTTCCCTCCCGGCGCGCCCGACCGGCTTCCGGTGCTCGTCTTCTCGATCCTGCTGGCTCTGGCGACCGCACAGCGCTGGGGGCGCGGCGTCCGGATCTTCGCCTTCCTCTTGCCGTGCGCCGGGCTGCTTGCGCGGCTCTCGGGCGGGACCGATCCGGCGGCCTGGCCCGTCCTGCTCTTCTCGGGGGTTGCCGCCGGATGGACATTCCGCTTCATCTACGACTTCGACACGCTTGCCGACCCTTCCGGACCGGACCGGACCGTTCGGGCGCTCGCGGCGCTCTGGGTGATCGCGGCGCTGCTCGCGGTCGTCGAGGCGCGCACGCTCTGGGCCCTCCTCCACGGCCTCTCGGGCCGGACGGTCAACGGCGAGGGGCTTCCCGAGTCCACGGCGATCCGGGAGAGCCTGCTCTCCTTCGGCGCGCTCGCCTCGGGCGCGGGCTTCTTCCTGCTGCTGCGGCGCTCTGGCGACGCGATCCGCCGGCAGGCGCTCTCCGCGGCGCTCCTCGGGACGGGCCTCTGCGCGGCCGCCGCGATCCTGCAGCGGCTCTCGGTGCTTCCGGGCGAGCCTCACCGGTTCTGGAGACTCACGGGAAGGCTCTCGGGAGGCGCGGTGGACCCGAATTCGCTGGGACTCCTTTGCGCGCTGGCGCTCGCTCTCGGAATCGCTGTGTGGAGCGGGAGAGGAGGCCGGCGCCTGCCGGCTCTGCTGGCGACACTGCTCCTCGGGACGGGCCTGCTGCTCTCGGGCTCCCGCAGCGGCCTGCTCGTCGCCGCCGGGAGCCTCCTGCTGCTCCTCGTCTTCCGCAGGAGGGCGCGCTCCTTGCGCACCCTCGCGCTCGCGGCAGGCGCGGTGGCTCTCCTGTTCGCGGTCGCCCTCCTGCTTTCCGGCTCGCGCGGCACGCTCGGCGAGCGGCTCTCGGCGACGTTCGATGCCTCGCGGCCCGCCTCCTCCCGCATCTCGGCCCGCCCGATGCTCTGGGCAGCCGCCTGGCGGCTTTTCCGAGAGCACCCGCTCGAGGGGGGCGGAATGGGCGTCTACACCTGGCGTCTTCCCGACCTGCTCCCCGGGGGAAGCCTGCCGTGGAAAATGCGGGACAACCCGGGCAGCGCCTACGTCCAGGCACTGGCCGAGACCGGGATCCTCGGGCTCGCGCTGACGCTCCTCTTTGCGGCGGCCCTGGGCCGCGACGCGATGAGGCGCCTGGCCCGCGGAGAGGAGGAAACAGACCCCGCCGCGCTCGCGGCGTCAGCCGCGGTGATCTCCTTCCTCGCGGCGCTTGCCGTGGGGTCGCACTGGCTCGCCACGGACGCCGGGCTCTTCTTCTTCCTTGTCGCCTCCCTCGCGGTCCTCCCGGCGGAGCCCAGGGCCTGGCCCCCGCGTGTCTGGCTGGCGACCGGGTTGCTCCTGTACGCGGCCGCCGCTCTCGTGTCGGCGCTCTCGACCGCCCGGGCGCAAGAGGCCTTCCGACACGGCTCGCGGATCGGCCTCCATCCGCCGGAGCGTGTCCCGGGCGGCCAGTTCCAGTGGACGCGGCAGAACTTCGCCCTGTGGCTGGCAGCCGGCGAGCGCCGTCGGCTCGGCCTCGCGCACTTCTCCCCCGTGGGGCTGCCCGTCGAGATCGCCGCGCGTGAGGGAGGCAGGCTCCTCTATCGACGCACACTCCGGCCGGGAGAGGCCGTGACGCTCCGGCTCTCGGGCGGCGCGAGGAGTCCGGCGGCTATCCGCTTCGCGCTCTCCCGTTCCTTCGTGCCCAGACGCCTGGGGATCCCGGGTGGGGACGCCCGGCAGCTCGGCCTGCAGGCGGTGTTCCCCGACCGGTAGCCCCGGGGGGTGCCAGACCGTGGAGCTCCAGTACCATCCCGCCTCCGGCCGCCGCACCGTCTCCGTGATCTCGCTCGGGGCGCGCGGCGAGAGGGCTCTCCTGCTCGCCGCGGCGACGGCCGCTCTCCTCTCGGTCTCGCTCTGGTGGACCGCCCCGGCCCTTCTCTCTCGAGCGGCGCGAAAGGCCGGCGCGCAGCAGGCGGCCCGGGAGCTCGGGGTAGCTCGCGCCGCGGATCTCGAGGCGCGCCGGGAGGCGGCCGCCTGGGCCGGTCGCGCCCGCGACCTGGGCGACGAGCTCGCCCGGATCGCCTTCCTGTACTGTGTGCCTGAGGCGCTCTGGCCTCGCGCCCTGGACCCGGCGCGGGGCCTGCTCGCCTCGCCGGACGCGGACGCCCTGGCCGCGGCTCTTCCGGTCTACCTGCGCGGGCTCGAGCGCGGGCGGGCGATGCTGGCGGCCCGCGAGGCGGAAGACCCCGGGCTTGCCGCGCGCACGCCGTCGATTGCGCCCCTCTCGGGCGCGCTCTACGAGCCGGCGGCCCTCTTCGGCCCGCGGGTCTCCCCCTGGACCGGCCAGGAGGAGTTCTTCTGCGGCCTCGACCTCGCGGCGCCCGAAGGTTCAGCGGTCGTGGCGCCGGCCGACGGCCGAGTGGTCTTCACCGGCCGCGCGCGCCGCGAGAGATTTCCCCGCCTCTGGCAGTTCGGGAGCCTCGTGGTCCTCGCGCACGGTCCCGAGTCGGCAACGCTCTTCGGGCACCTCTCCCGCGTCGAGGTCCGGCGCGGAGACCGTTTGCGCCGCGGGCAGCGCCTGGGCGCCGTGGGCAGGAGCGGCTGGGCGCTCTCGCCGAGGCTGCACTACGAGCTCTGGCGCCCGCAGGGGGGCGTCTGGAGCCCGACCGACCCCCTCTTTGCGGTGCTCGATCGGCGGCTGGATCCCCGCCGCCCCGCCCTCGAGCAGATGCTCGCCACC
>JBOGJK010000640.1:0-2511 GCA_050745345.1 Thermoanaerobaculia bacterium | reverse complement strand
CCGATTGGTCCTTGATGGCAGGAGCGCACTGTCGGCGAAACGGGTCCTGAACATTGGAAACCTCCCTTAAGCGATCCATTGGCTGGCTGACGGCGGCGCGGATCGCCGTCCTGCTGCTGATCCTTTTCTCCGCGGTCCTGGTGCAGGCCGGGGCCGGGGTCCCGCTGCAGCTCTCGTTCCTCTATCTCCTGAACGGCGCCGCGGTGCTGCTCGCCCTCTTCCACTGGACGGTCGGGCGACGCCTGCCGCCCACACTCGAGGCCTACGTCCAGCTCTCCGGCGACCTCGCGATCGTCACCGTGCTCGTCTACGGCTCGGGCGGCCCCGACTCGGTCTTCAACTTCCTCTACCTCGTCGTGATCGGAGCCTCCGCCTTCCTCCTCTACCGGACGGGCGCCGTGCTCATCGCTTCGATCGCGGCGGTGCTCTACGGCTCGGTCGTGCAGCTTCTCTCCTACGGCATCCTCCCCCCGCCGCCGCTCGCCCCGGTCTCGGACTGGGGCGCCGGTCGCGTACGCTACAACCTCGCGATCACCGTCGCGGGCTTCTACGGCGTCGCCTTCATGGTGTCGTACCTCTCCGAGAAGCTTCGCTCGGCGCGCGACGAGCTCGTGCTCCGCCAGAAGGCGCTCCAGCGCCTCCAGCACCTGCACGGCAACGTCATCGCGACGATGTCCTCGGGCCTGATGACCACGGACGCGCAGCAACGCGTCACGTTCCTGAACCGGGCGGGCGGCTTGCTTCTGGGCGTCGACCCGTCCCGCGCCCCGGGGCGGCTGCTGCCGGAGCTCGGGTTCCGCCTTCCCGAAGCGTGGGACGAGATCCGGGAGCGCGCCCGGGGGCCCGAGACGTACCGCGACGAGATCGAGATCGAGCGGGGCGCCGAGCGCCGCGTGCTCGGCTACTCGCTGCGGCTGCTGAGAGACGCCGAGGGGGAGGAGGGCACACTGCTGCTCTTCCAGGACCTGACCGACCTGAAGAAGCTCGAGCGGCAGGCGCTCTTTCAGTCGCAGCTGGCCGCGGTTGGGGAGCTCGCGGCCGGCATCGCCCACGAGATCCGCAACCCCCTGGCCTCGATCTCCGGCTCCGTGCAGGTTCTCTCCAAGGAGCTGTCCGTCGGCTCGGCCGAGAGGCGCCTGATGGAGATCATCGTCTCCGAGTCGAGCCGCCTCTCCAAGATCCTCGAGGACTTCCTGCGCTTCGTGCGGCCGCAGGAGCGGCGGGTCGCGGATTTCGACGTGGCGAAGACGGTGGTCGAGGTGATGGACCTCTTCCGCCTCTCCGACGAGGTCTCGGACGCCCACCGGATCGAGCTCCATGTCGAGCCCGCTTCTTCGACGCTCTCGGGGGACCGCGACCAGTTCCGCCAGATCGTGTACAACGTAGCCAAGAACGCGGTGCACGCGATGTCGGCGGGCGGCACGCTGACGGTCGCGGGACGCGAGGAGCACGCCTGGTATGCCATCCGCTTCACCGACACGGGGCGCGGC
This sequence comes from Thermoanaerobaculia bacterium, assembly GCA_050745345.1. Classification (GTDB taxonomy): domain Bacteria; phylum Acidobacteriota; class Thermoanaerobaculia; order UBA5066; family Gp7-AA6; genus DATBFU01. Next base: position 1,021 of record JBOGJK010000640.1, on the reverse strand, counting down.
ATGAGCGAGGAGGAGCTCTCCCGGCTCTTCACCCCCTTCTCCACCGCCTTCGACGGAGGCACGGGGCTGGGCATGGCCATCGTCCGGCGGATCGTGGAGGAGCACGGCGGCGCGATCGACGCCGAGTCGCGGCCGGGCGAGGGGACGACCGTCACGGTGCTCCTGCCCCGCTCCGCGCGCCGCCCCCTTCGCCGTGAGAGCGCCGAGGCCGTCGCCGCGGGGGCCGCATGAGCAAGCCGCGCCTCCTGATCGTGGACGACGAAGCGAGCCTGCGCGACATGCTCGCCTTCGTCTTCAACAAGGAGGGGTTCGAGGTGCGCCTGGCCTCGAACTTCACCGAGGGCCTGGCCGACGCCCTGAAGTCCTCCCCCGACGTCATCATCTGCGACATCAAGATGCCGGACGGCAACGGGCTGGACCTGCTGCGGCGCGTCAAGGAGGAGAATGCCCGGGTCCCGGTCATCATGATCACGGGGCACGGCTCCACCGCGGACGCCGTCGAGGCGATGAAGGCGGGAGCCGTCGACTACGTCAACAAGCCCTTCGACAACGACGAGCTGGTGCTCAAGGTCCGCCGCGCGATCGGCGAACAGAGCCTCCAGCAGGAGAACGTGTACCTGAAGCAGGAGCTCGCCGCCCGGTACACCTTCGCCAACATCATCGGCAAGGGCTCCCGGATGCAGGAGATCTTCCGCACGATCGAGCGCATCGGAAAGGTCTCTTCCACGGTCCTGATCACGGGCGAGAGCGGCACCGGCAAGGAGCTGATCGCCCGCGCGATCCACTTCACCTCCATCCGCAAGGAGAAGAAGTTCGTCTCGATCAACTGCGGGGCGCTGCCGGAGACGCTGCTCGAGTCGGAGCTCTTCGGCCACGAGCGCGGGGCGTTCACCGATGCAAAGCAGCAGAAGCGGGGCGTGTTCGAGCAGGCCCACGGGGGGACGCTGCTGCTCGATGAGATCGGCGACATGCCGCCGGAACTGCAGGTCAAGCTGCTCAAGGTGGTCGAGATGGGCAGCAT
>JBOGJK010000639.1:0-6713 GCA_050745345.1 Thermoanaerobaculia bacterium | reverse complement strand
CCTCAGATCTCCTCCAGCGTGATGTGGTCGTTGGTGTAGATGTCGATCGCCGATGCGATCGTCAGCGCCTCGCGCGCGACTTCGGCCGCCTTCATGTCCGGGCGGTGCTTCAAGAGAGCGCGCGCGGCGGAGAGCGCGTAGGGGCCACCCGAGCCGACGGCGAGCACTCCCTCGTCGGGAGAGATGAGGTCGCCGGTCCCGGAGATGAGAAGCGAGGTGCTCTTGTCCGCGACGATCAGGAGCGCCTCGAGCTGCCGCAGCATCTTGTCGGTGCGCCACTCCTTGGCGAGCTCGATGGAGGAGCGCTCGAGGTTGCCCCGAAACTCCTCCAGCTTCGCCTCGAACCGGGAGAAGAGGGCGAAGGCGTCGGCCGAGGAGCCGGCGAAGCCGGCCAGCACGTCGCCTCCCTTGAGCCTCCGGATCTTGGCGGCGGTCTCTTTCATGACCGTCGTTCCGACCGTGACCTGACCGTCGGAGGCCATGGCGACGCGGCCGCTGTGGCGCACGCAGATGACGGTGGTGTGGTGCCATTGATTCATCAAGGCGCAGGATATAGCGGGAATCGTGAATCGTAAATCGTAAATCGAGGGCCGTGGCTCCGATTCACGATTGACGATTTACGATTCACGGCCGAGGGCCTTCATCGCCGCCTCGACGATCGCGTCCTCCTGCCCCGGCGCGGCCGGCGGCCGGTCGGCGACCGCGACGTCCGGCGGGACACCGCGCCCCTCGTACGACCTGCCCTGGAGGTCCCGGATCGCCCGGCGCGAAAGCCAGAGCGTCGAGCCGTCGGGGAGCTTCTCGGCCGCGGCGCCCCCGGAGAGCATCCCGGCGGTCTCCTCCCCCACGATCGGGCCGATCGCGTGCGTCCGGAACTTCAAGGCGAGGGCCTCGCCCGCGCTCGCGGTGCCGGAGTTGACGAGCAGGGCGACGGGGAGCCGGCGGTACTCGGGCGGGACGACTCGCTTGCCCTCGCGGGTGGAGACCTCGTAGTCCCCGGCGCTCCACTGCCCCCGAAGAAACGTCGTCAGGATGTTGGGGTCGTAGCCGCCGCTGTTGCCGCGCACGTCGATCAACACGCCTTCGATCGCCCCCCAATCCTTCAGTTCCGGTCTCGCGCGCGCGGCCTCCTCCCGGTCGAGCAGCAGATCCACGACGGCGAGCGCCGTTTCCGCGCTCATGCCCCAGAGGCGCAGGTAGCCGACCTTCCTCGCATCCCGCTCGATCACGCGCGCGCTCTTCCAGACGAGGGTGTCCCCCGGCTCTTCCAGATCGCGGCGCAGCAGCGCCGTCTTCTCCTCCGGGGCGCCTGCCGGCTTCCAGGTCACGGAGACCGTCGAGCCTGTGGGCCCCTCGAAGACGAAGAAGAGGTCGCGGAAGTTGACCCGCTCGCCACCGTACCGCCGGCCGCCCGCCGAGAGCACCCGGTCGCCGACGCGGATGCCGGCGCGCTCGGCCGCGTAGCCGGGCATCACGGCCTTGACCGCGTAACCGTCGCCGTCCCTTCCGATGCGAAGGCCCGCCGTGGCCCAGCGCCGCTCGGGAAAGCCCGGCCCCAGGCGAAACGTATGGGAGTCCGACAGCGTCGCGAGCAGCCTGTCGTACGCCGCGTCGCGTTCGGAGGCACCGCCCGCTTTCGAGAGCTCCTCGGCCGCGCGCCGCACCGCCGCGCCCCAGTCGGCGCCGTTTAACTTCGGGTCCCAGAATTGCTCCCGCACGATCCGGTCGATCTCGGAGAGGACCGGAGGCTGCGCCGGAGCCTGTGCGGCCTCGAGACCCGCAGCCACCGCCGCCGGCAGGAGCAGGAGCGCCGGCCCCCTCGCGCGCTTCACGCCTTGGGGTGCGCGCTGCGGTAGACCTGCTGGAGCCGCGCCGCGTCCAGGTGCGTGTACTTCTGCGTGGTCGAGAGCGAGGCGTGGCCGAGCAGCTCCTGGATGGCGCGCAGGTCGGCGCCTGCCTGGAGCAGGTGCGTCGCGAAGGTGTGGCGCAGCGCGTGGGGCGAGATGTCCTGCGGGAGGCCCGCGGCCGCCAGCCGCCGCTTCAAGAGCCGCGCCATCGAGCGCGTGGTCAGGCGCCCGCCGCGGCGGTTGACGAAGAGCGGCTCGCCGGCTTCCCCCATCCGACGGGCGCTCCGAAGGAGGGCGCGCACCGGAAGCCAGGCCCGCAGGGCGTCCTCCGCTTCCTCGCCAAACGGCACGATGCGCTCCTTGGAGCCCTTGCCGGTTACCCGCGCGAGGCGCGAGGACAGGTCCACGTCCTCCAGATCGAGCCCCGCCGCCTCCGACACGCGCAGCCCCGTCGCGTACAGCAGCTCGAAGAGCGCCCGCTCGCGCCCTCGCACGGCGTCCTCCATCTGCGCCGAAAGCAGGCTCTCCGTGTCGGCGAGCGTCATGGCCCTCGGCAGCGAGCGCGGCACGCGCGGCGAAGGCAGCCCCTTTGCCGGGTTCCTCTCCAGGAATTCCTCCCGGCAGGCCCAGCGGAAGAAGGAGCGCAGGGTCGAGAGGTGGCGCGCGATGGAGCGGTTGACGAGGCCGGCCCGGTGGAGCGCGGCCAGATAGGAGCGCACGGCGAGCGCGTCCACTCTCGAAAGGCGCGCTCTCGCGGCCGGCTCCTCGCCGAACTCGCGCTGCCAGAAGTCGACGAAGCGCTCGAGGTCCGTCTGGTAGGCGAGCACGGTGCGGGGGGAGAGACGGCGCTCGTCGGCGAGGTGCGACTGGAACTGCTCGATCGCTCGGGCGAGTGTCACCACCGGGCAAGAGTGTAAACCCCAACCGGCGTCCTAGAATGGCGCCCCGGTGGAGCTTCGGCCCTTTCGATCCCTGCGCTACGCGCCTCGCGTGATCTTCGAGCGCGGGCTGGCGGCGCTGCTCTCCCCGCCGGTCGGCCGCCGTCCCCCCGGCGCCCCGCCGGAGCCTGCCGCCCCGGAGAACATCCTCCGGGTCGCCCTCCCCCAGGATGCGGGCGACCGCGCGGCGGCAGCCGCCGAGACGCTTTCCGGGTGGCTCTCGGCCGACATCCTGATGCGCGAGCGCCGGCCGGGTCTCTGGGTCTACCGCCGGACGATTCCCCGCGAGCCGGAGCCGCTCGCCCCGCCGCTGCTCATCGGGCTCGTCCGCCTCGCGACGGCCGCCCTCGCGGCGCCTGCCGACCCGCCGCCGCCCGACCCGCGCACCCCGGCGGAGCTTCTCGCGCTGCGGCGCGCTCTGCGCGCGGACTTCGAGCCGTGCCTGCTCGTCACGCGCGCTCCCCTTTCGGGGGCGCTCTCGACCAACCGTCAGCCGGACCTCTCAGCCGAGGAGCCCTCGGGCGCGCGGCACGACGCCTGGCGCATCCACGACTACGCAGAGCACGTCGAGCTGCAGGGGCTCGTCAAGAACGGCGAGGCCGTGCTGGCCGAGGGAAGAGAGCTCTGGGAAGCCGCGCGCGAGTTCGAAAAGGACCCCGAGGCGGCCAAGCTCTCCGGAGCGCGGTTCAAGCTCTGCGCGATCGTGGAGGAGACGCGTCCCCGGGAGGGCCGCAGGGCGCCGCTCTCGGCTCCCGCGCTCGGGCTCTTCGGCGTATCGCTGGCGGACCCGGTGTATTGAGAGCGTCGGCGGGAGGGGCCCGCTCCCCGCGACTACCGACTGCTAGCGCTATCTAGTTCTTCTTCGCGAACCCCCGCACGTCATTCTTCACGAGGCTCTCGATCTGCTCCCGCGAGAGCTTCTTGCCCCAGGCGGGCATGTCCATGCCGCCTTCCGTCACGACCTTGATCAGCTCCTCGTCGGTCTCGTCCTGTTGCCACTGCTCGTCGGTGAAGTCCTGGGCCTTCAGCTGCTGCCCCTTGGGGGTCTGCGCCTTCCCGTCTTCGCCGTGGCACCTGGCGCAGTACTGCTTGAAGGTCTCCGAGGGGTGGGCCTCCGCGGCGTAGAGCCCGAGCCCCAGACCCGCAATCGCGCCAAAGACGAGCCCCCCGAGGATTCTGCTCTTCTTCATCCCTTCCTCGCTTTCTCCATGTCCCGAAGGATGTCCTCCGGCTGCCAGTTCTCGCCGTAGTAGATGTTCGAGAGTCTTCCCCGCGCGTCGAGCACCGCCACCGCCTGGGAGTGCACGATCTGCCCCTTGTCGGGATAGTAGAGAACACCGAACCGCTCGGCGACCTCCGCCACCGCCTTGGGCTCCCCCGTCAGCAACTTCCACCGATTCGGGTCCGCTCCCGCCTTCTTCGCGTAATCAGAGAGGACCTCGGGTGTGTCGTGCTCGGGGTCCACGGTGATCGTCAGCAGCTGCCCCCACCTCTTCGCGGCGAGCATGGCGTCGAGGCGGGAGAACTTCGCCGTCGTCATGGGGCAGGCCGTCGCGATCGGACAGCGCGTGTAGAGAAACGTCACGGCAATGGGCTGGCCACGCAACTGCGTCAGGCGCACCGCGCGGCCAGTCTGATCGGTGAGCGCGAAGTCGGGCATCGGATCGCCCAGCGCCACACCGCGGTTGGGCCGCGGCGTGGTCGCCGAAGCCGGGGGCGCTCCCGCGGAAGGCTCCGTCGGCGGAGGAGGGGGTAACGGCGGCTCGAGCGCGATCCCCTCCAGCCAGAAGCGGTCGCCGTCGACGACGAGGGTCCCAGCGATGCGGTCGCCCGCGTGGAGCCGGGAGAGCAGCGCCGCCTCCGCCCGGACCGGAAATGGCATGGTCATCGCGTCCATGAAGCCTTCGATCGGCCCGTGCTCGAGTGTGATCTCCGGCTTGCCGGCGTCGAGCTCGCGGATGACACCCGAGATCGGATAGCGCTTGGCGGCGGCCGGGGCACTCTCCGAGGGCTTGCCGGCGCGGCGGCACGCCGCGGCCGGAATGGCGAGCATCAGGAGAAGGATCGCGGCCAGCGCGCGGCGGCTCATCGAGAGAAGATCAATACCGGCGGCGGGGCGCCGTATTTCCAAAATTAAGGGATTTCAAACGTCAGGGAGGTCCATACGCTCTCCCAGTCGGCGTCCACGCCAGGCGGCGCCGGAACCATGTGGACTGCCTTGAGGAGCCAGATACCTTTCCCCGAGAGACGCATCGCCGCCTCTCCCCGGGCGTCGGTGCGCGCGCGGACCTCCTCTTCGGGCGCCGCCCGGCGCTGGGCGACGACGAGGGCGCCCTTGAGCGGCTTGCCTTCGTAGACGAGCCGGATAGGCAGGAGCCCGCCGGCGGAGATCTTCCTCGGGTCCTGTCGCGGCACGAGCTCGAGCGTCATGCCGAGCGCGCGGTCGAGGTCGGCGGCGTCGCCTTCGCCAGCGAAGAGCAGGGCCTTGACGGAGCGGGAGTAGACCTCGCGCGCGGGCTTGCCGCTCTGCCCGCGCTCGCGGCGGATCTCGCTCACCCGCTCCAGTCCCTCCTCGGCGAGATACGCCTCGAACGTCTCCGCTTCGAGGGTGATGGGCTTGCGGCCTCCGCGGTAGGCAATCCAGATGGCCCCGGGACCCGGCACCCGGACCAGGCCCGCGGGATCGGCGCCGGCAAGCCCCTCGATCGGCGTCTCGGACCCACCCGACACGAGGACGAACTTCCGGATCAGCGCGGGATCCCGCGGCACCGGCTCCCCCCGGAAGTCCTCCCCGACACGCAGCGAGATCGTGAGGGCCGATCCGACCGCCGGCCGGAAGCTCGATGGCTCGATCCAGAAGTCGTGCGCGAGGGCCGCCGCGGCGGCGAGCGACCCGAGCGCCGCAGAAAGCAGCGCGGCGCGTCCCTTCATGCCGGGCATTGTTCCAGGTACTTCGCGAGCCGGGCGCGGTCCAGGTTGCCTCCCGAGAGGATCACCCCGACGCGCCTGCCGGCAAAGTCGGCCTTGCCGTGGCGCACCGCGGCGGCGCCGACCACACCGGAGGGCTCGACCAGGACTTTCATGCGCTCGAGCATCCAGGCGAGGGTCTCGATCATCTCGTCGTCCGATACGAGCAGGATGTCCCGGACGGTTTCCTGGATGATCGGGAAGGTCAACGCCCCCGGGCAGGGCACCTGGAGGCCGTCGGCGATCGTTCTGGGCACCGGGATCTCGACGCGCTCCCCTTTGCGGAGCGACTGCGCCGTGTCGTCGGCCGTCACGGGCTCGACCCCGTAGATCTCGATCGACGGGCGCAGGCGCTTTGCCGCCGAGGCGCACCCGGCGATCAGGCCTCCTCCCGAGACCGGCACGAGCAGGACATCGAGGTCCGGCACCATCTCCAGAAGCTCCGCCGCGGCAGTCCCCTGCCCGGCCATGACCAGTGGATCGTCGAAGGGGGGCACGAGCACCGCCCCCCGCTCGCGCACCAGGCTCTGCCCGATCTCGTCCCGCTTCTCGGTGTAACGGTCGTAGAGGACGACTTCGGCGCCGTAGCCGCGGGTGGCCGCGAGCTTGGAGGCCGGGGCGTCCTTCGGCATGACGAGTGTGGCCCGGAGGCCGAGCAGCTTCGAGACGAGCGCGACCGCCTGCGCGTGGTTGCCGGAGGAGTACGCGACGACCTCGCCGAAGGAACGGCGCTCGAGCTCCGCCTTCACCTTGTTGTAGGCGCCGCGGAACTTGAAGGCCCCGGCCCGCTGGAGGTTCTCCGCCTTGAAGAAGACCGAGGCGCCGGAGGCCTCGTCGAATTGCCTGGAGGAGAGGACCGGTGTCCGGTGCGCGATCCCCGCCAGGCGCCGCCGCGCCGCCTCGATCTCGGAGAAGGGGATCAACCTCCCCCTCTCCCCCCGGGAGAGGGCCGGGGTGAGGG
>JBOGJK010000638.1:0-5237 GCA_050745345.1 Thermoanaerobaculia bacterium | reverse complement strand
ATGCGGCGGGGAAAGCGAAGCTTCCCGTCACGGCGGTGCGCGAGAAGGAGATCTGGGAGCGGGCTTCGGCGGCGCTGCTCGTTTCGATGGGAGAGTTGCGGCGCCGAATCGCCGCCCTCGGCAAGCCTCTCGGGCCGCCATGGACAGAGGACCAGAAGCTCGCGACCCTGGCGGCCTGGATGGCGCTGAAGGCAGCGCGTTGACCGACAGGCCGCCCGCCGCCCGGCGCTACATGGCGACGTCTCTGATGCGCATCGCGAGGTACCAGGTGTTGCCGGAGGGGTCCTTCACGGCGGCGCTGCGGTCCCCGTACGGCTTGTCCTCGGGCTCCTGGGTCGGGACATCTCCAAGGGCTCGGCGAGCTTCGTGACTGCGGCCTCGCCGGAGGCTCCCGGTCGCGCAGCTGCGCCGGTGCATCAATGCCTTCGGAAAGCCGCTCGGGTCTCGTTGGACTCAGGACCAGAAGCTCGCCACACTGGCGGCATGGATGGCCACTGGCCGCGAACCCCTACGGGCGCCGGCCGTGGCGAGCAGAGGCTGGCGGGTCGGGCTTCTTCCCCGGGACCCGGGCGTCGTGTTATAGGGCGGGGTCTCGATGTCCTCGGCCAGCGTCGCCGCCAGCCGCCCCGAAGGCCCCCGGCAGGAGTGGCGCCATCCGCGCACGCGCGTCCTTCGCGGCTGCCACGACGGCGCGGCCTGGGAGCTGTGGCTTCGCCAGCCGCCGCCGGCGCTCGCCCACCTCTTCCGGCAACTCTGGGCCGGAGACAGCCAAGGAGGCCCCGCCCGCCACCGGTCGGTGCCGGACGGAGAGCTCTGGCTCGAGTTCAACCTCGGCGTGCCTCAACGCGTGACGGGAGCGCGCGGGCAACCGGACGGCGGAGAGACCTTCGGCGCCGCCCTGGTAACCGGCCTGCAGGACGCGCCACTCACGTTCGTGTCGCTGCATCGCCATCCGCGGGTCGTCGGCGCGCGGCTGCACCCGCGGGGCGCCTTGGCCTTCTTTGGAGGCCTGCCGCTCGAGGAGCTGGCACACCGCGCGATCGACCTGGAATCGGCGCTCGGCGGCTTTGCCGGAGTCGAGCCGCTTCGGCAGCGACTGGTCGAGACGGCGGATCTCGGAGCCGCGCTCGAGCTTCTCGAGCAGTGGCTCGTCGCGCGCCTGCTCGCGGGCCCTTCGCCCCACCCGCTCACCTGCGCCGCGCTCGAACGCCTGGACGCCCGAGAGCGCGATCTGCGGATCGAGCCCCTCGCGCGCGAGCTCGGCGTGTCGGTCCGCTACGTCCACCGGCTCTTCCGGCGCGAGGTCGGTTTCCCGGTCAAGGCCTTCGCGCGCGTCCGGCGCTTCCAGCGGGCGCTCGACCGCCTGATCGCCCGCCGGGGGCGTGACCTCGCATCGGTTGCCGGCGACTGCGGCTACTACGACCAGGCCCACATGAACCGCGATTTTCGCGAGCTCGCGGGCCTGACCCCGACCGAGTGCCTGGCGAGGGTCTTCCAGGTGGATGGCTGGCGCGAGATCGGAGGGTGACGGGCGACCCCGGCCGGGTTCCGATTTTTCCAAGACGGCACGCGGGCCGGGCAGTCAGGATGGTCTCTCGAACGAAAGGAAGGAAACGATGGCAACGAGCATGACACCGGCGGCCGCCCCCGCCGCAGGCTCCGGCAAGACAGTCCCGCCGCGTTTGGAGCTCTTTCAACTCCTCACGGGTCACTACGTCTCCCGCGCGATCTACGTCGCGGCCAGGCTCGGCGTTGCCGACCTTCTTGCCGACGGCCCGCGCACCGCCGAGGAGCTGGCGGAGAAGGCCGGCGCGCACGGGCCATCGCTTCGCCGTCTTCTGCGGCTTCTCGCCAGCCGCGGCGTTTTCGCGGAGCTCCCGGACGGGCGATTCGCATTGACGCCTCTCTCCGAGTGCCTGCGAAGCGACACCCCGTCTTCCTCGCGGCCCGTTGCGCTGCTCTTCGCCGGGCCCATCATGCGGGCCTGGGACGAGCTGCTCTACAGCGTCCAGACGGGGCAGATCGCCTTCGACCGGGTGTTCAGCATGCCCGCGTTCCAGTACATGGGCGAGCATCCGGAGGACGCGGCGACCTTCAACGCCGCCATGACCGCGGGCTCCTCGGTGACCGCCGCAGGGGTGCCCGCCGCCTACGACTTCTCGTCCCACCGGACGCTCGTGGACGTCGGCGGAGGCCACGGGGTCCTGCTCACGGCGATCCTCAAGGCCAACCCGCGGCTTCGCGGCGTGCTCTTCGAGCTGCCCTTCGTCGCCGAGGGAGCCCGGAAAGCCATCGCGGCCGCGGGCCTCTCCGACCGCTGCGAGGTCGTCTCCGGCGACTTCTTCAAGGGAATCCCGGAGGGGGCCGACGCCTACATCCTCAAGAGCGTCATCCACGACTGGGACGACGCCAGGAGCGTCGCGATCCTGAAGGAGTGCCGCCGCGCGATGGCGCCGGATGGGAAGCTGCTGCTGGTCGAGCTCGTCCTCCCCGATCGCATCGACCAGACGCCGCGCAGCCAGATGGGCGCCGGAAGCGACGTCAACATGCTCGTCAACGTCGGCGGGCGGGAGCGCACGGACGCCGACTTCCGCGCGTTGTTCGAGGCGTCCGGGTTCCGCCTGGTGGCGATCCGGCCGGTCGAGAACACGATGATGAGCGTGCTGGAGGGTGTGCGCGCCTGAGCGCCAACCGGAGAACAAGATGCGCTTCGTCCCAACGCACGAGGAGGAGAACCCATGACGAGCAAGGTGAAGGCGATCCCGGACGACTACCGAGGCGCGATCCCCTATCTGAGCATCCGGGGAGCGTCGGAGGCCCTCGAGTTCTACAAGAAGGCCTTCGGCGCCGTGGAGGTCTCGCGCATAGCCGCCCCGGAAGGCAAGATCGGCCACGCCGAGATCAAGATCGGCGAGGCGATGATCATGCTGGCCGACGAGTACCCCGAGCTCGCCTTCGTGAGCCCGAAGGCCCTGGGCGGCTCGCCGGTCCACATCCTTCTGTACGTCGAGGACGTCGACGCGTTCGCGCGAAGGGCAACCGAGGCCGGCGTGACGGTGCGGCGGCCTTTGCGCGACGAGTTCTACGGAGACCGGACCGGGCAATTCGAAGATCCCTTCGGACACCACTGGACCTTCTCGACGCACGTCGAGGACGTCTCGCCCGAAGAGATGGAGAAGCGCCTGGCGGCGATGTCCGGCGGCTCTTAGGAGCGGCCGACAGAGAGCGTGACGCCCGAGGGAAGCCGGGCCGGGAGACGGGAGACGGAAGACGAAAGACGGTTCGTCGTCTCACGTCTCAACTCTACCGTCTCCCGATCCCCGGCATGACTTCCCGCGCGGATCCCTCCGAGTCCCCGCGCGCGACCGAGGCGCCCAACGCGCTGTCTCGAGTCGCGACGAGCACGGCTTCAAGTTCGTCGAAGCCTGCGTGCGCGAGACCGCGATCTCGCCCGACCCCGCTTTCCTCGCGGCGGCGTTCGACGCGACCGAGCACCTGTCCGGCGCCTGACTGCGGACCCGCTCGGCCGCTTCTTCTTGCCGGGCTCGGCCGTTTCGTCAGGGTCCCCTCGAGTACGGTCGTCCAGCTCTCGCCGTCCTCCGAGATCTCCGATCGGTAGGTCTGCAGCGAGGACGAGGCCTCGCGGATCGTGATCCGCGCCCGGTAGTCCTTGCCGCCCGCTCTCGCCTCGAAGGTCCAGGTCCAGGTGTCCCCCGCCACACTCCCGCGGTAGAGAAGCGTCCGGCCGAAGCCGTCGAAGCCGCGTTGAAAGTAGGAGCCCAGTTCGGCGTCCCAGCAAAGAATCTCGATGCCTTCGACCCGGCCGAAGGGTCCGAGCGTTTCGTAGCGCCGCAGGAGTTGGAATCCGCCGGAGAGCAGTTCGTCGCGATCCGTGCCCGTCACCAGGCCGCCCGGCCCGAAGGGACCCGGCTCCATCTCCAGACAGAAGTCCCAGGTCCCGGCGAAATACGCGAGGCGGCAATCCGGCGGCTCGGACTCCGGCGCTCGCGCGGCCTCAACCATCGAGCTCCCGCAACACGCGAAAGCCGTAGTCGGAATAGCGGTACCCCGGCGGCAAGCTGCTCGCCGCCGTCGGCGAGGACCAGCGGATGCGGTGCCGCCAGGAGCCCCCACGGCTGGCGCGCCGGCGCGGGTCGGGCCCGTGCGGGTTGGCGCACCATTCGTGCACGATCGTCCCCATGTCGTAGAGTCCGTAGCCGTTGGGTGTGCCGAGACCCGCCTCCCACGGCCCGGAAAGCGGCCCCTCCGGAATCTCGACCGGCGGAATCGTCTCTCCCCAGGCCGTTCGCGGCGAGGCAAGCCCGCCGCAGGCCGCGTGCTCCCATTCCGCTTCGGTCGGCAGACGCCATCTGCCCCCGGCGATCTCGGAGAGCCAGGCGCAGAAGGCCGCGGCGTCATGCCAGGTGACGCCGACGACCGGCTGGCCGGGCGCCGAGAAGTTCGGATCGTTCCACCACGGCGGCGCCGCCGCGCGCCCGGCCGCGAGGAAGGACGCGTACTCGCGATTGGTCACGGGCTTTTGTCCGAGCTGGAAGGCGGAGATCTCGAGCGTGCGCGCCGCGCCACTGGCGGCGGAGACCTCGAGCCGTCCGCCTGGGACCGGGACCATCCGGGGAATCAGAAGCGCGGCGCCTCCCGCCTCGAGCGGGGCGACCGTCGGCATCGGCTCCGGCACGGCGTCATCCTAATCCGAGGCCGCCGGGCGAGCAGCCGCGCCCGCCGGGGGTCTCGCCGCGCCCGCCCGGCCTGCGGGTCCCCCCGCGCCGCCCTTCGGCGCGGCTCGATCCGCGCGAGCGCGGCAGGACCGCTTTGCTAACGCGCGCCCTTCGACCGCTCGAAGAGCTTCGCGTACTGTCCGTACCCGTCCTCGACGAGCTTCTCGGCGGGGATAAAGCGCAGCGCCGCCGAGTTCATGCAGTAGCGCAGGCGCGTCGGCGGCGGACCGTCGCCGAACACGTGCCCGAGATGCGAATCCGCGTGCGCGGAACGGACCTCGTCGCGGGGAATGCCGAGCTTCCAGTCCTTGCCGGACTTGACGTTGCCGGGCTCCAGCGGCCTCGTGAAGCTCGGCCACCCGGTGCCCGAGTCGTACTTGTCGAGCGAGGAGAAGAGTGGCTCGCCCGAGACCACGTCCACGTAGATGCCGGGACGCTTCTCGTTCCAGTACTCGTTCGCGAACGCGCGCTCGGTCCCCTCCTTCTGGGTCACCTGGTACT
>JBOGJK010000637.1:0-7343 GCA_050745345.1 Thermoanaerobaculia bacterium | reverse complement strand
CTCGTCCCGGACCGCCTCCTCGTCGCGCTCGAAGGAGAGCCCCTCCGGCAGAGCGAGCGAGCCTAAAACGTCCACGGGCCGACCCACGCGTGAGCCGGGCGTGAAGACGCGGTAGCAGACTCCCTCGCGCAGCCGCCCGAGCGATTCGAGCGGGACGTCCCACTTCTGGAGCCCGTCACGCCACAGCTTTGAGAGCGCCGCGCCCTCCTCCGCGGCGCTCCGGCCGGCGCGCCGCGCCGTCTCCGGATCCACCCAGGCGGAGAAGTCCCCGGGGCGAAGCTCCGGGAAGGTCAGGAGCAGGTTCGTCACGTCCCCCTTCGGATCGAGCAGGAAGAGAGGGGTGTCGGAAAGCAGCAAGTCCTCGAGCAGGTCGATGCAGAGACCCGTCTTGCCGCTGCCGGTCATGCCGACGCACACGCCGTGCGTCAGCAGGTCGCCCGAGGAGTAGAGGAGGGGCTGCTTGCCGTTGGTCCGGCCGAGATACAGGTCGGGCACGGGCAGACTATAGCCGGGGTCGGGCCCGTCCCGCGACGGGCGGAGGTCGCTACCCCGCGGCCTTCAGCGTGGCCTCGTCGCGACGGTGGTAGATGGCATCCACAAGCCCGTACTTGCGGGCGTCCTCGGCCTCCAGGATGTAGTCGCGATCGGTGTCCTTGGCGATCTTCTCGATCGCCTGGCCGGTGTGCTCGGCGAGGATCCGGTTGATCCGCTCCCGCATCTTCAAGAGGTCCTTGGCGTGGATCTCGATGTCCGTCGCCTGCCCCTGCAGGCCGTATCCGAGCGGCTGGTGGATCAGGAATCGGGAGTTGGGCAGGGCGTAGCGCTTGCCGCGCGCTCCCGCCGCCATCAGGACCGCCGCCATCGAGGCCGCCTGGCCCATGCAGATCGTGGAGACATCGTTCTTGACGTACTGCATCGTGTCGTAGATCGCGAGCCCCGCCGAGATCACGCCGCCCGGCGAGTTGATGTAGAAGGAGATGTCCCTCTCCGCGTTCTCCGACTCCAGGAACAACATCTGGGCGATGATCAGGTTGGCGATCGTGTCCTCGAGCGGCTGGCCCAGGAAAATGATGTTGTCCTTCAGGAGCCGCGAGTAGATGTCGTAGGCCCGCTCCCCGCGGCTCGTCTGCTCGATGACCATCGGGACGAGAACCATGCCGCCTCCCTCTTCTTCTTCTTCTTCTTCCATAACAGCGATTCCGCGCTCCGATTCCCCCGACGGCCGCCCTACCTGGCCTCCACGGGCGCCCCCGAGGGTAGCACCCGCGCCGCAGAGATCAAGAGATCGATCGTCTTGGACAGCCGCAACTCGTCCCGCAGGGTCTCGAGGCCCCCGGCCTGAACGAGCTCGCCCCGCAGCGCTGCGGGGTCCGCCCCCCGGCGCGCCGCGGCGCGCTTGAGCTCCGCTTCGACCTCCGTGTCGGTGACCTCGACTCCCTCGCGGCGAGCGATGGCGTCGAGCAGGAGGTACTCGCGGACGCGCTTCTCGGCGCCCGGGCGCGCCTCCCGGCGGAGCCGCTCCCAGTCCGCCTCCTTCAGGTCCATCCCGCCGGCGGCGAGGTAGCGCGCGTAGTCGCGCAGCGCTCCGTCGGTCTCCGACTCCACGAGCACCTCGGGCGCCGGGATCGCGCCGCGCGAGAGGAGCGCGTCCAGGATCGTCCGGCGGAACTTCCGGCGCCGGTCCGCTTCCATCTCCTGGCGGAGGCTCCTGCGGATCCTCTCTCGAAGGCTTTCGACCGTCTCCCCCTCCCCGACCGCACGGGCGAACTCGTCGCTCACCTCCGGCAGGCGCTTCTCCTTGAGGGCGACGAGGGTCAGCTCGTAGTCCACGGTCTTGCCGCGGAACTCCTCGTTGGGAAAGTCCTCCGGGAAGCTCTTGCGAAACCGTTGGGTCTGTCCCGGCAGCGTCCCGCGCAGGGCTTCGTTGATCTCCGGCATCGAGTCGGGATGGCCGACCTCGAGTGTGAGCTTCTCGTCGCGGAACGTGCGGAGGCTCTGGCCGGGCGCGAGGATCTCGACGAAGGAGCCGGCGATGTCCGCCACGGCGAAGTCGCCGGGCGCCGCCGCCCTCCCCTCGATCGGATGGAACTCTGCGTGCGCGTCGCGCAGGCGGTTCAGTACGCGCTCGACTTCTTCCTCCGCGGGCTCGACCGACACGTCCTCGACGGGGATCCCCCGCCACTGCCCAGGGTCCACGTGCGGCTTCAGGTCGAGGCGCGCGGTGAAGCGGATCGGCCCGGGCGGCTCCCAGGTCAGCTCCTCGATGCGGGGATGGCTCAGCACCGAAAGGCTCTTCTCCTCGACCGCCGCGGAAAGCGCGCCGGGCAACAGAGCCTCCAGCACGTCCTCGCGGATCTCTCCGGAGAAGCGTTTCTGCACGACCGACTCCGGCGCGTGCCCCTTGCGGAAGCCCGGGATGTTGGCGCGCTTCGCGTAGGCGCGGCTCACTTCGGAGAAGGCCTTCCGGACTTCCTCGGCCGGCACCTCGATCTCGAGCCGCGCGTGCGTGGGGGATTCTTCCTTCGTGTTCAGCAGAACCATAGGAGGCGCAGTTTACTTTGGATTCGTGAACCGTAAACCGGGAACCGGGAACCGAAACACCGCCGCTTCGGTTCACCGTTTACGGTTCACGGTTCACGGCCGAGGCGGGAGCGCGCGCGTCGCCCCGCGACGATCCAGCGGACGCGGGAAGAGCCTGGTTGCCGGGCTTGCGAGGGCCACCGCGCCGGCCACGTCGAGCCGCCCGAATCCGAAGACGGCGTTGGGAACCTGTGCCCCGGGAAAGGGCGGACAGTCCTGCGCCGCGGCGAGAGGGGCCGCCGATCGGATCAGGACCTCCTCGGTCGCGGCGACATCCCCGCGCAGCGCCGGCGCCGCCGACCAGAGCAGCGCCACGGCGCCCGCCACATGCGGCGCGGCGGCCGAGGTGCCCTGAAACCTGGGGGTGAAACCGTCGGGCGGCGTCGCGGTCTGCACGGCGACTCCCGGCGCCACGAGATCGGGCTTCAGACGGTTCGAGCCGTCCACGGCGACGGGCCCGCGGCTCGAGAAGGAGGCGATCGTGTCGCCGCTGGTCGTCGCGCCGATCGAGAAGGACGCGTCGTAGATCGCGGGAGCGTTCGAGACAGTCGCGCATCCGCTCCCCTCGTTGCCCGCCGCCACGACCACGAAGATGCCGGCGGCTCGGACGTTCTCGACCACGGCGCGCAGGATGTTGGGGTCCGTGCAACCTTCGCTCGGCGGGCAGGCCCAGGAATTGTTGATCACGTCGGCCCCGAGCTCGGGGCGCGGCGAGCCGCCCCCCGAGTCCGTGGGAGCGAGGAAGAACTCGAAGCACTCCGTGTAGCGCGCCGGCGTGCCGACGCTGCGGTCCATGTTGCGGCAGCCGATGAGCCGGGCTCCCGGGGCGACGCCGATCTGGTGGCCGGCCCCGTCGTCCCCGACGGAGAGCCCCGCGGTCCCCGTTCCATGGCCTTCGTCGTCGCAGGGCGCCGGGGAATTGGAGCCGCACGGGTTGCCCGGCGAGGCGTCGTGGATCGCGTCGTGCCAGTTGTAGTCGTGGACGGCCTGCGCCCCGTCGAAGCCGCGGTAGTGAGGCTTGACAGCCGGGTGCTCCCAGGCAAAGCCCGTGTCCGCGTTGCCGACGATGATCCCCTGGCCCGTGAAACCCTGCGCCCAGACCTCGGGGGCCCGGATCCTTACCAGGTTGGGGCCAACCGCGGAAGACGGGAGACGGGAGACGGAAGACGAGGCGGAGGAGGCTTCGGAATCCTGAAGCTCGGGCAGCCGGCGAAGAGAGGCCGGGCGGTTCGGGGCAAGATGCGAGACCTCCTCCCGGGCGGCGAGATCGGCGGCCACAAAGCGGTCCGCCTCGACCTCCAGCATGTTGACGAGGTAGTGGGAACGACCGTGCGCCCCGCTCTCCCTCAGCCGCTCGAGGAGCGGCGCCTGCGTGCGCCCGGCGACCTCCCGCAGCGCTTCGAAGACGAAGCGCCGCCGCTGCCCCGAATCGCGGATCGATTCGGCCCCCGAGAGGTCCGCCTGCTCGCGCAACACGACGAGGAAGGAGGCGCGCTCCCCCTCGGGCGTCGAGGCGAAGATGCTCGGGTCGATCTTCCATTCCCCGGCGAGAACCGAAAGGGAAAGAAAAATGCCGCCGGTGGCACAAACGAAGAATCGTCTCAACTCTTCTCAGTTTTCCTTACTGTCGACTGCCGACCACCGACTGCGGAATTCTTCTGGTGCGAGAGGAGGGACTCGAACCCTCAAGGGTTTCCCCACGGGATCCTAAGTCCCGCGCGTCTGCCAGTTCCGCCACTCTCGCAGCGGTTGGAATGGTAGGCGCAAGAGCCTCTGGATTCAATGAGCGCCGTTCCGAATTTGAGTCGGACCTGGTTAACGGAAGTCGAACCGCGGGACGGCGGATCGGCCGGCTGCAACATAGTGACGAGGTGTTCATTCGGGGGAGGACATCATGCGCACGGCAAGACTGACGCTTGCAGCCCTGTTTCTGTTGAGCAGCGTTCCGGCCAGGGCGGGCGACGAGAAGAACACGTCCTGGAAGGCCTCGGGCGTTCTCGAAGAGGCCTGTTCCTGCGATGCGGCGTGCCCCTGCTGGTTCGATTCGAAACCGACGCGCTCGCATTGCAGCGGCGGCCAGGTCATCTTCATCGAGAAGGGGAGCTACGGCGACATCCCGCTGGACGGCCTTGCCATCGGCACCATGGGACAGAGTCCGGACGGAACGACCATGATGGAATCGATGGGCAAGTGGGACTTCATCAACATCTACATCGACGAGAAGGGCAATCGAGAGCAGCGTCAGGCGCTCGAGGCGATCGCGAAGGCCACAGTGCCTCTGGGCGCTCCTCCGGAGAAGACGCGGATCCAGTACGTTGCGATCACGCGTAAAACGGAAGGCTCCGAGCACACGATCACCATCGGGTCGGTCGCCAGCTTCTCCGGCCACTTGATCCCTGGCGGCAGCGGCGGCTCCCCCAGGATCGTCAATGCTCCGGGCGCCGACCCGATCCACCGCGAGTACCAGCAGGGTCGTACGACACGGCAGACCTATACCGACTCCGGGCAGAAGTGGGACTGGTCCAACACGAACTACATGTACGCGACGTTCCAGACCGACAGCGACGAGTACGAAAAGTTCTCCGCGGCAATGGCACAGGCGATGCAGAAGGCCAAGACGGAGAAGAAGACGAACTGAAGACGGCCCGAGCGGGAGACCGACTCCGACCAACGAGGGGGCGCCGCCGGGCGCCCCTCTCCGTTTCCATCGGGGCCCCCCGGGCGCGCGGGTCCGGGCGCGGCGCCGGGACAGGATGCCGAGCCGCGGTCAGTCCGCCGGCATTCCCGTGCCCCAGTAGTTCGCGGCGAAGAAGGGGGCGTAGTCCTTCTTGGTCAGCCACTGGAGGATCCCTTCGACCGTCTTCGTGGAGCCGAACTTCCAGCGGAACGACTTCTGGTACGACTTGAAGAACGTCAAGAAGTTCTGGTCACCCATCTCCTTGTGGAGCGCCGCCAGCAGGTACGACCCCTTGTCGTAGATCAGGTCGTTCCGGTAGATGAAGGCGGTCTCGACATCGCCCGGGATCGAGATCCGGTTGGCGAGCGGGATCGGCGAGATCTTCGCCGCCTGCGCGGCTCTGGACTTCCAGTGGTTGACCAGACTCTTGTAGGTGCTCTGCCCCTTGAACGCCTTCAGGAAGATCGCCGCGCTGTACTCCGCGAAGGACTCGGTCAGCCACTGCTCGTCGAAGCTCGGCATCTTGACGACCTGCCCCCAGTACTGGTGCGCGATCTCGTGCGCGAAGCGCTCGTTGACTCCCTGCGAGAAGAGCTGGCTGACGTCTCCCATCAAGGGATTGAACGCCTCCTTGGTGATAAACATGATCCCGGGCGGCGCCTGGCCGAAGCCCCAGGTGTTGATCTCGATGATGTTGTACTCCGGGAAGGGGAAGGGCCCGAGAAAGTTCTGGTAGTGCTCGATGATCCCGAAGGCGAGGCCCGCGAGCTGCTTCATGGCACGCGTGTTCTTCATGGCGTAGGTCGCCACTCGGATCGTCACGCCGTTCTTCGTCTCCTCCTCCCACTGATAGGCCCCCGCGATCACGGCAGGGAAGGAGACCGGGTTCTCGGTGCGGGTCTCCAGGATGTTCTCGTCCCCGTCCTGCGCGCGGCGGATCGTCCGTCCGGAGGCAAACGGCACGAACGGTTTCTTGACCCTCACGAGCGCGTGGAAGTCGTAGTGCTGCCCGTTCAGGTCGGGCTGCGGAAACCAATCGCCCCCCCCCAGGCCCAGCTGCCAGTAGCTGTCGCCCCGCGGCCGCCAGAGGAAGTCGCCCTCGATCTCGAAGCGGAGCTTGAGCGCCTGGTCCGGAGCCACGGGAGACGCCGCCTCGACGAGGACTTCCCCGTTGTCGTGGTCAAACGCCAGGGGCCGCCCCTCGGCGTCCGCCACGCTCTGAAGCGTCCAGGTGCGGACGTTGTCGGCCGAGGACACCGAGTTGTAGAGATCGAAGCGGAAGATCCTTCGCGTCTGCCCCACCGGCACGACCGTCTCTCCCACCGACATCGAGGCTTCCTTGCCTTTGCCGGCCCGCAGGGCGAGGTCCACCTCGGTCAACAGATAGAGCGGCGGGAGCGGATCTCGCCGGTCCCTTCCGACCGGCTGGTCCGAAAGCACCGTCGGATAGAGAAACTTCTTGGTCTCGGCGTCGGGGAACTCGGGCTTGCGCAGCACGACGAGCGTCTCGGAGCGGGACTCGAGCCCGTCGAGCAGATAGACGAGATCTTCTTTTCCGCCGTCCAGCGCGGCCAGCACGCGGGGGGCCGCCGGCGCGTCGAGCTTCTGCTGGACGAAGAAGTGGGAGATCGTGATCCCCCGCGCGCGGCGGAACTTCTCCAGATGGCCCTGTAAGGAGGCCTCGAGAGAAGGGTCGCCGGCGCCGGGAAGGCTGGGGAGCGGCTGCCCCGCGGCCAGCCAGAGCGCGCGCTGGAAGGTGTCGCGCACGACCGCGCGCCCCTCCTTCTGCTCGACCTCGAGGCCCGTGGCCTTCTTCGTGTTGAACGCGAAGATCGGGAACTCGATCGGATCGGCCGACTGGTACTCCAGTTCTCCCGTGCCGCTGAAAAAGAGGCCGACGACCTCCTCTCCGGCCCGGACCGGGCACGCTGTCCCGGACTTCAACAGCAAGGTCGCATGGCCCGCGGAGAGCGTCAGGCCCGAGACCGCCTCTGCCGGGCCCGCGCGAAGGCTCTCCCAACGCTCGATGGCCGCGGAGAGCCTCTCCTCGCCCGCAGACACAGCCGCCGCTCGGGCGGTCCACAGA
>JBOGJK010000636.1:0-4236 GCA_050745345.1 Thermoanaerobaculia bacterium | reverse complement strand
CCCGTGTTGTCGTCAGAGATCGGGATCATCGAGCGGCGGCATCATAGTTCAACGCTGCGGCGCGACCCGCCCGTCTCCCGGGAGGAGCGCGGTCGGCTCCCCGCCGCGGCGGAGCCGATACCTCTTGCGCCCCGGGACCCCGTGAAACGCCTGAGTCTCCCCGTCCGGCCACGTCACCTCGAGCCGCTCCACTTCCCCGGCCTCACCGAGGCCGAAGTGGAGCGGCACGAGGCTCCCGGAGGCATAGGACGGCACGACCAAGTACCACTGCGTCTGCGTCCGCCCGGCCGCCGTCAGGCGCACTCTGGTCCCGAGGACGGTCCGGCCGTCCCGCCCCGCCTCGGGCTCGATCTCCACCCAGCTCTTCCCGCTCCCGATCCGGTTCTCGAAGAGCCGGGAGAGGCCCTCGAGGTCCACCACGAACAGGTCGAGGTCGCCGTCCCCGTCGACGTCGGCGACGGCGCTCCCCCGGCCGACCATGCGGGTCCGCGCGAGGTCCCCCGCGCCGTGCCAGGGGACAAACCTCCCCTCCCCTTGGTTTCGCAGCAGCACGGTCGGCTGCGCGTACGCCGGGTCGCCCGCCTCGATGTATCTCCCTTGGCCGCTCTTGTAGCGGCCGAACGTGCGCACGAGCCGCGAGGCAAGATGCCCTCCCACGGCGTAGAGGTCGGGCCATCCGTCGTTGTCGAAGTCCGCGAAATGCGTCCCCCACCGAACGAAGGGGAACCCCACGCGGCCGGCGCCGGAGCCTTCGCCGGCATCCTCGAAGACGGTCCCCTGGAGGTTGCGGTAGAGGCTGTTCGGCTCCCCCCCGAAGTTCGTGACGAAGAGGCTCGGGATCCCTTCTCCGAACGGATCGCCGATCGCCAGCCCCATCCCCGCGCGCGGCTGCTCCCCGCGCGCGCCGGCTCCCGTCTCGGCGGTCGTCTCCTCGAAGCCGCCGTCGCCGCGGTTGCGGAAGAGCCGGTTGCCAACGCGGTCGTTGACGAAGTAGAGGTCGCTGTGGCCGTCGCTGTCGTAGTCGAGGACGCCGACACCGAGGGTCTTGGTCTCGCGCGGGTCGATCGCGAGCCCGGCCTCCGCCGTCACGTCGCGGAAATGGCGCCCCCCCTCGTTGCGAAAGAGGCGCGAGGGCTGGCCGACATAGTCCTCCGGCACGCGCAGCTCGAACTGCGGCTGCGCCGCCTCCCACTCGGGGGTCGAGTCGAGGTAGTTTCCGACGACGACATCCAGGTCCCCGTCCCCGTCGTAGTCGAGCAACCCCGCGCCGACCGAGAAGAGGGGGTCCTCGAGCCCCGTCTCCCTCCCCTCTTCGAAGCTCCCGTCGCCCCGATTCCACCAGACGGCATTGGGACCGACGTTGGTCAGGTAGAGGTCCAGCCGCCCGTCCCCGTCCAGGTCCGACCAGTAGGCCCCCATCCCGAGGCCGCAGGCTCGGATGCCCGCGCGCGCCGTGACGTCTTCGAAGCGCCCGCTCCCTCGATTGCGGTAGAGGCGCCCGCACGCCCGGGCGTTGGGCTTGCCCCACCTCGGGACCGAGCTGGTCACGTAGAGGTCGGGCCATCCGTCGCCGTCGTAGTCGCCGAACGCGCAGCCGCCGATCATGGTCGGGATCATCTTCAGGTGGCGCATGTCCGAGCCGATTCGGAAGCGGATGCCGGAGCTCTTCGTGGCGTCGCGGAAGACCCCGGTGTCCGCGGAAGGGCGCGCCGCGGCGATCAGGGACACGGCCAGAAGCGCCGCGGGGAACAGGGGGAAACCCGTCTTCACTCGGTCGGGCTCCGTCTTTCGTCTCCCGTCTCCCGTCTTCCGTCCCGTAGCGCATCCACGAACTCCTCGGGGCCTCCGCGGCGCGTCAGGTATTGCGCCCGGAACCGACGATGCGCCTCGCCGCCGGGGAAGGCGAGATCGGGAGAGCCGTATCGCGAGCCGTCCATGCCGTGGAACGGAAGCGGCTCGACTGTCTCTCCCGCGACCGTGTTCTTGTCGGCGTCCTTGTCCCAGCCGTCGAGCACGAGGACCCAGTCGCGCGCCCACCCCGGCGCAAGTGGAGGCAGTCCCCGCGCGTCGAACTCCAGGCGCACGGCATCCGCCCCCTTCATCACGACGTATCGGTCGTCGGCCGCGGTCAGCAGCTCCCGCACCTCTCCCAGGCGCGTGTAGTTCCCCGCCATGTCGGCCCAGCGCACGGCGGTCTCGACGTCGTCGTGCAGGAAGACGTGCGGGCCCTCGGGGAACTCCCGGATCCGGCGGGAGAAGCCGCGGACGAAGAGGCGCGCGGCGGCAAGCGGCGCCGCGGTGACAACGAGCGGCGCCTCTTCTTCATCCACGGTGTAGGCGATGCGGTCCCAGTAGATCGCGAGATTGGTCCGGATCCGCAGGCGGGGGTCGCGCCGGTCGAGGACCTCCGAAAGGTCGAGCGCCATCGACTTCGTCTTGCCGGCGGGATAGCCCATCGCCGGGAGGGCGGACTTCCACCCCCCACTTGCGTCCGGCACCTCGAGGGTCGGGCCGAACGGGCGGTCGGGCTTCTCCCCCTGCGAGAGCGAGACGTTGATCGAGGTGTCGGCATAGAAGATCCACCCCGTCAGATACAGCATCACGCGCCGCGCTTCCCGCGCGCGGGGCAGCTCCAGGACAAGCTCGTGCGGCGCGACGATTCCCTGGTAGCGCGTGGGGGCGAAGCCTCCGAGGTAGGCCCCGTCCTGCCGGGAGATCTCTCCGGTTCGGTCGCGGCCTTCGCCGTCGAGAGCCCGGGGAGTCAGCGGCCGCGAGATCGTGTGCAGCTTCTCCGGGGGAAAGGGGGGAGGCGCCATCCGCTCGTTCGAGACGATCTCGACGCCCGCCGGATGATCCACGGCGCGAAGCTCCGCCAGATCGAAGTAGACCGTCTCCCACAGCTCCTCGGTGAAGTCGAGCAGGAGCCTTCCGCCCGACGCGGCGAGCAGCTCCCCCGGCACGACCAGCCACTCGCGCGTATCGGCCGGGGCTTGATGCACGCCGTCGTAGAGGAGCCCGACGGGGCTGGCGCCGAGCGCGTCCGTCACGAAGCGCCACCGCTTCCCGTCGAAGGCGTAGAGGAACGGGCAGGAGCCCTTCAACTGCTGGACTTCCGTCAGGAGCGTTCGCGCCGGCGGGTCGAGCGCGTTCTGCGGGATGCCGTTGGTCCACACCACGCGCAGCACGTCGGCCCGGCGCCGGGCGCCGAGGCCCAGATGGGTCACCGGGCGCGAGGCGGTCCGCAAGACGTAGAGCTCGCCTGCCCGGGCCTCGACCTCCGAGCCGTAGCCGAAGCGGTTGACCTTGGCCGAGCCGGTCGGGAGTCCCTCGAGCGCCACGTCCATCCAGCCGTTGGCGTTGCCCCCCTCGTTGGCGTGGAGCTCGGCGCCTCCCTTCTCGGTCACCAGCACGACGTCGAGGTCCCCATCGCCGTCGGCGTCCACCGCCTCGGCGGCGGCCGCGGGCGGGAATCCCTGGCCGGAGCGCGCGAAGGCCCCCGTCCCGTCGTTGCGGTAGAGCGCCGAGCCGGCCCGGCTGGCCAGGAGAAGATCGAGCGCGCCGTCGTTGTCGAAGTCGAACAAAAGCGGCGTCCCTCCCCAGGGGAGCGCCTCGGCCGCCGCGAACGTGCCGTCGCCGCGATTGAGAGCCACAAAGGCGCCGCCCTCCCCCGTCCAGAGGAGGTCGGGGCGCCCGTCGGCGTTCAAGTCCCCGGCCGCCAGGGCCAGAGGAGCGCCGGAGGCCGGCAGACCCGCCGGGCGGAGGGCCAGACGGCCCCCGCGCCGGTTGTCGAGCAGCCACAGGCCTCCGGCCGCGCGGGCGACTACCGCGTCGGGGTCGCCGTCGCGGTCGTAGGCGGCGCTCGCGGCCGCGCGCGAAGCGGCCCCTTCCGGCAGCGCCGAGGCCGTGACATCCATCCAGGTGCCGTCCAGGTTGTTGCGCAGGAGGCGGTCCCCCGCCGGCGCGCAGACGTAGAGGTCGAGGTCGCCGTCGGAGTCGTAGTCCACGGGGAGCACCAGCTCCCCCTCCGGCAGGGGTGTCTTCTTCCACGCGCCGCCCTCCGCGAGGTAGAGGGCCCCCGGGGCGACCACGTCGAGCTCCCCCGAGTTGTCCACGTCCGCGATCGCGAGCGCGGCCGCGCGCACGGAGCCGGGCAGGGATGGTCCGGCGCGGAATCCCTCCCTGGCGCGGACGATCACGATGCCCGAGGCGCCCGCGAAAGCGAGATCGCGCGCGTCC
>JBOGJK010000635.1:0-1790 GCA_050745345.1 Thermoanaerobaculia bacterium | reverse complement strand
GCGGCGTCGAGCGCCGCGGCGAGTCTCTCGAGCGCGGGGGGCTCGACCACCGCGTCGTCGTTGACGAACGCGAGCGTCGGGGCCAGGGCCGCCTCGGCCCCCAGGCGGCAGCCTGCCGCGAACCCCGCGTTGCCCGGCGCCGCGACGCGCCGAAGCGCGGGATGCCGCCGGAGCGCCTCGGACAGGTCCGCTCCGCCCGTGTTGTCCACCAGAAGCGTCTCGGCGGAGAGCCCGCGCGCGCCCGTTTCGATCCCTTCGAGCGCCTCGAGCAGGTGCCCGAGCCCCCGGTGGTGGACGACCACGATCGAGAGGTCGGGAGTCCTCACGCGCGCCCCAGGATGCGCCGGCCCCAGGATCTGCGCGATAGCGGGTTGCGATCTTGCTCCGGCAGCGGCAGCCGCCCCGCGTCGACCGAAGCCCCCCGGCACCATCGAAGGAGCGGCTCGGACACACGCCTCCAGGTGCGGCCTGCGGCAAATCTCCGGGCGGCTTCCCGCGCCCGGTCTGCCTGGCGGAGCATCTCCGCGATTGTCTCGGCCAGCGCCCGCGGATCGCGGCCGACTCGCCGGCCGGCCCCGGCCTCTTCGAGCTCGCGGGCGAGCGCTCCCCCGCCGACCGAGACGGAAGGCACCCCTCCCCAGGCCGCGTCGAGCAGCCGCGTGCGGAAGGCGAGGTCCGTCTCGAGTCCTTCCCGGCAGACCGACACGGCCAGGTCCGAGGCGGCGTACAGGTCCGCCCGCTTCTCGTACGGCAGCCACGGCGAGAAGACGATCACGCGGCCCGACGGGTCGAGTACCTGGGCGCGCTCGCGCGCCCGCGCCCAGGCGCGCTGGGGTGTCGTCTCCGGGTTGGGGTTCTCCAGGAAGAGCAGGCACGCGTCCGGGACACGCTCGCGCACGAGAGGCCAGGCCGCAAGCAGCGGGTCCGGCTCGTACCAGTCGTAGATGCCTCCGAAGAGGAGCATCGTGCCCTCCTCCGGCACCCCGGCCGCCGCCCGCCCGCGCGCACGGTCGCCGGAGGCCGGCTCCTCCGGCACGCCGAAGGGCACGACGGCGAGCAGGCGCTCGAGGGATGGGTCGGCGGGAAAGTTGCGCGTTCCGATTCGCCCCGCCGCGTAGAGCGCGCCGGCGTAGAAAAGGCGCTGGTCGGGCGAGGCGCAGAGGATCGAGTCGGACCGCGCGAGCGCCAGAGAGAGCGTCGCCCGGTCGTGGCGAGCGGGCTCCTCTCCCAGCTGCGCGGCGTAGTGCAGGTTCTCGATCGGAAAGGGGTCGTAGAGGTCCGTCGCGACGGGCACGGCCGGAAGCTCCCGGTACCAGGCGGCAGCCGCGTGCCCCGACACGACGGCCGCCTCGACGCTCCCGGCGGCCTCCGCCAGGCCCGCGGCGACCGACGCGACCGGGACGCCCCCGGCCGCCCGAAGCGCCTCCTCCGCGCTGTTGGGGACGAGCAGCCGGACGTCGAACTCGGTGGAAAGCGCGCGGGCAAGCTCGAGCGCGCGGATCCCCATCCCCGCCATGCGGGGGCGGATCGGCTCGGGGGCCAGCACCGCGACGCGCTTCATCCCCTCATCCTCGCCCGCGCAGGCGCTCGAGCCACAGGTGCAGCTTCCACGTGCGCGACGCGTAGATCCGGTCGAGAAGCGCGTTCAACCGTTCGATCTCCCGATGGAGCCGGGAGACGTGATCCCGATACTCCGCATTGGACTGGAGCAGCTCCGCCGCGCGCGTCATCAGGCGCGCGCGCTCCGCCTCGAGCTCCTGCAGGCGCGCGAGCTTCCCGCGCGTTTCCCC
>JBOGJK010000634.1:0-1896 GCA_050745345.1 Thermoanaerobaculia bacterium | reverse complement strand
TCGCCGCGGTTGGCGATCAGGATCTTCTTGAACATGGAAGGTCGTGAACCGTTAACCGTGAACCGTTAACCGAACAGAGTGCTCGAGCTTCGGTTCCCGGTTCACGGTTTACCGTTCACGCCGCCTCGACGCGGTCACGCGGCGAGGCGGATCGCGAAGAGCTTCTCCCCGTACTCGACCGGCTGGCCGTTGCGGGGGTAGACCTCGATGATCTCCCCTTCCACGTCCGATTCGATCTCGTTCATCAGCTTCATCGATTCGATGATGCAGAGGATCTTCCCGCGCGCGACCCTCTGGCCGACTTCGGCGAACGGATCCGCCTCGGACGACGGCGCGCGGTAGAAGGTCCCGACGATGGGAGAGGTGATGACGTGGAGCCCCTCCGCAAGCTCGGGCTCGGCCGGCGCGGGCGCCCCCGGGGAGAGCCCGGAGGGCAGGACCGAAGGCGAGGCGGCCGACTGCGGGGCCGCGACACCGTTTCCGCGCGAGGCGGCCTCGATCCGGACCCGGAAGCCCGCCTGCTCGACCTCCAGCGCCGAGAGCCCCCGCTCGCAGGCCAGGTCGATCAGCTCCCGGATCTCCTTGTAGGAAAGCATGGCCGCTACAGCAACTCCTTCTCCAGCGCGAGGGCGGCCTTCCGCAGCTCGAACCGGCCGCGGCCGAAGTTACCCTCGCGCGACAAGAGCAGCAGCAAATAATACTCCTCGGTCACGCGCGAGAAAATCGCCTTGCCGCCGTCGGTGACGAGGCAGAGCTGCTGGACGGCGCCGGAGCCGGGCTCCGCGGGCCGGGAGGACTTCACGAAGGAGCCCAGCTCCGCGGCCACCGATTCCACCGACGCTCCTTCGCCCGGGCCGTAGGTGTCGATCGGGATCCCGTCGACCCCGACCAGCGAGACGGCGCGCGTGCCTTCCACGCGTTCGGCGATGCGGCGCAGGCTGTCCTGAAAGACGTTCATGAGCGGCGGTTCCCGAAGCCGGGCGGAGCTTATCCGGCTTGTAGCACAGAAAGCCACTGCCGCAAAGCGCGGATCCTCTTGAGCCGCCTCTCGAAGGCCGGGTCGGCGGAGACGGCCGCCGAAGAGGCGCCGGCCGGCAGCAGCCGCGCCTCCGCGTCGCGCCGCAGGCGCCGCAGCTCCTCGTCGAACGGGTTGGCCGCCACGAGCTCGTCGTAGATCCGCAACGCTTCCGCGTAGTGTCCCTGCGCGAAGTAGAGGTCCGCGAGCGTGCGGCCTCGAGGCTCGCCGACGGAGGCTGGCTCCCTCTCGGGGCGGGGCGCGGAGGGCTTGCCCAGGATCTCGGAGATGCGCAACGCCCGGGTCGCCACGTCCGCTTCGGCCGCCGGAGGCGCGCCGGAGAGCTGCGCGGGCAGAGGCGGAACGGGAAGCTCGGGCGGCTCGAAAGAGACCGAGGCCAGATCGAACGGCTCTTCCCCGGCGGGTCCGGCCTCGGGGTCGTGCGCGGTCAGCGCCTCCGATCGCGGGGCTGCTCCTCTCGGTTCTTCGAGGAACGCCGGCGGAGGCGGGACGGCCGCCGCCGGGGTCGCGGCCGGAGCGGGTGGAGGCGGGGGTGCCAGGTCCCGCTCGAGCCGCGCGATCGTGTCCTCGACCGCCCGGTCACCCGAGAGAGCCCGGTACAGCTTGAACTTCTTGATCGCCTCCACACTCTCCCCGCGCGAGAGGTAGATGTCGGCGAGCGACCTGGCGGAGACGAGGTTGCCGGGGTCGGCGACCAGGACCTTCGAGAAGGTGGCGATCGCCTCGGTCACCTGCCCCGCCTCGAGGTAGGCGCGCCCGAGCGCCACCTGCGCCGAGAGGTAGTTGGGGTGGGAGAGCAGGCCCCTCTGCAGCGTCGAAAGCGCTTCCGACAGACGCCCCGCCTTGCGGTACTCCTCCGC
>JBOGJK010000633.1:0-7924 GCA_050745345.1 Thermoanaerobaculia bacterium | reverse complement strand
ACGTGGATGCGCGGGAGATAGATCTGCTGCTTGACGACGACGCCCGCTTCGGCGAACGCGCGATCCGTGGCCGCGCGGTCGCCCACTTCCCAGTGGAAGATGCGGTTGTCCTTCTTGTCCTTCTTGTCGGTCCGGAGCACCGGCGCCCCGGGCTCGAGGGCCTTGAACGGGTCTACGACCACGGGCAACGGGTCGTATTCCACCTCCACCGCTTCCACCCCGTCGGCCGCCGTGTAGCGGTCCGTCGCGATCACCGCGGCGACTTCCTGCGCCTGATACATGACCTTCTCGGTCGGCAGGACCATCTGCGTGTCCGACATCAGGGTCGGCATCCAGTGCAGCTTGAATTGCGCGAGCGTCTCGCCGGTGATCACGGCGAGGACCCCCGGGACCTGCAAGGCCTTCGACGAATCGATCTTCTTGAGCTTCGCGTGCGCGTAGGGGCTGCGGACGATGTCCATGTGGAGCATCCCGGGAAGCTGGATGTCGTCCACGTAGTTGCCCTTGCCGCGGATGAAGCGGGGATCTTCCTTTCGCTTGATCGAGTGGCCCATGCCCCCGACTTCGAACGAGGTGCGAGGTGTTGCCATGACTTCCCCCTATCGCGCCTTGGCGGCCGCGGCCGCGTGTTGCACGGACTTGACGATGTTGACGTAGCCGGTGCACCGGCAGAGGTTGCCGGAGATCGCGCGTCGGATGTCGGCTTCGCTCGGGTCGGCGTTGGCCTGGAGCAGCGCGTAGCCCGTCATCATCATCCCCGGCGTGCAGTAGCCGCACTGCAGGCCGTGCTCCTGCCAGAACCCGTCCTGGATCGGATGGAGCTTGCCGTCTTTCTCGAGGCCCTCGACCGTCATGACCTCGCGGCCGTCGGCCTGCACCGCCAGCACCGTGCAGGACTTGACGGGGCGCCCGTCGAGCAGCACCGTGCAGGCGCCGCAGTGCGTGGTGTCGCAGCCGATGTGCGTGCCTGTGAGCCGCAGTTGCTCCCGCAGGAGGTGGACGAGCAGCAGCCGCGACTCGACCTCGGCCTCGTGGGCGGCTCCGTTGACCGTGACGCGAATTCCGTGCTTGCCCATGGCTATGCTCCTTGCGCCCGTGCGATCGCCTTCTTCAACGCGCGAACCGTGAGCACGCGCGCCATCTGCCGCTTGTACTCGACCGAACCGCGCCGATCCGCCGAGGGCGACGCGCTCTGCGAAGCGAGCCGGGCGGCCTCGGCCACCGTCGCGTCATCCCCCTTCTTGCCTTGCAGATAGCGCTGCGCCTCGGTCGCCTCGATGGGCGTGGGCCCGGCGGCCGTCAGACCGATCCCGGCGCGCTCGATCGCGCCCGACTTGTCGAGCGTGACCTGCGCCGCGGCGGCCGCGGTGGCGAAATCTCCCACCTTGCGCTCCAGCTTCCTGTAGGCGCCGCCGCTGCGCAAGGGCGCAATGGGGATGCGGATCTCGGTCAGGATCTCGTCCGGCGCGAGCGCCGTCGAAAAGAGCCCGGTGAAGAACTTGCCGATCGGGATCGTCCGCGCTCCCTTCGGCCCCGTCGCGACGACCTCGGCGCCCAACGCGAGCATGGTCGCGGGATGGTCGTTGGCGGGGTCTCCGTGGGCGAGGTTGCCGCCGACGGTCGCCAGGTTACGCACAATGGGGTCGGCGATCACGGCGGCCGTGTCGGAGAGGATCGGGTACTTCTTGCGGATCAGGTCGGAGGTCTCGAGCGCCGACTCGCGCGTGCGCCCGCCGATCTTCAAGTACCCGCCCTCCTCGCGGATGTACTCGAGGTCCGGGATCTTCCCGATGTCCACGAGATGCCCTGGCTGACCGAGCCGCAGCTTCATCAGCGGCAGCAGGCTCTGGCCTCCCGAGAGCACCTTGGCCTCTTCCCCGTAGCGCCCGAGCAGAGCGATGGCCTCCGAGAGGGTTTTGGGAGCGTGGTAATCAAACGGAGCCGGGATCATGAGCTCTCCTTTCGACCTCGAGAAACTCTATCGAAACCAGAACCAGTCGATCGCAAGAACCAGGAGGACCAGGACCACCCAGAAAGCGGGCCGGCGCACCGCGCGCCGTGCAGCCCGCTGGAGCACGCCCGCGCCAAAGGAGACGACCTCGATGGGGGCGGCCGCGGCAGCCGGCGCCGGAAGAGCCGCACCGGAAGCCGTCTTCGATGACAGCTCTGCCCGCATCGCTTCCGTGAACTTCTGAAACATCTGGTCGGACACGTCCTGAATCATGCCGCGCCCGAGCTGCGCCAGGATGCCCGTGACGTTGACTTCGGAGGTGGCCGTGACCTCGGTCCGCCCCTGAGCGATCTCCTTCATGCGGCTCTTCATGCGCATGTCGGCGCCCCCCTTTCCGCGTACGTCCTGCCCCGCCGCGACGATCTCTGCCGAGCCCTGCGCCGCGTCCAGGCGCTCGAAGCGCGCCTTGCCTTTGTAGCTGGCCGAGACCGGCCCCACTTTCACCGTGATCGTGCCCGTGTAGGTCTGATCGTCCACCTTCCCGGTGATCGCGGCCCCCGGCAGGCAGCGCACGACCCGGTACGGATCGGTCAGGAACTCCCAGGCGGCGGCCCGGGGCACCTCGATCACGAAGGTCTTCTCGATCTGCAGCGCCATCGTCAGGCCGCGAGCTGCGGCAGCAGCCGCTCGAGCGACTCGAGGTTGTGAGCGGGAGCAAAGAGATCCACGAACGGCAGGGCGGCCTCCATTCCGCGCGCGGTGGGCTCGTATCGGGGGTCTCCGAGGAGAGGGTTCAGCCAGATGACCCGGCGCGCCCGCGACCGGATCGCCCGCATCGCTCCGGCCAGGACCGCCGTGTCGCCGCGGTCGAGGCCGTCGCTGACGATGATCGCGACGGTCTTGCCGTCCACCATCTCGTCCAGGTACCTGGCAACGAACTCGCCGAGGCTCTCGCCGATTCTCGTGCCGCCAGACCAGTCCGGCACTTGCGCGGCCAGCCGCTCGAGCGTCGGGGCGATCTTTGCGGGCGAGATCCAGGGTGTCAGCCTCGTCAATTCGGTGTTGAAGACGAAGATCTCGGTGCGCCGCGCCGCCCTCTTCAGCGCGAGCAGAAAGCAGAGCAGGAACCGGGTGTGCGAATCCATCGAGCCGCTCGTGTCGCACAGCACGACCAGGCGCGGCTCCTCCACGGCCCGCGCACGGCGCGCCAACCGGAGAAACTCCCCGTCGGTCGCGACCGCCTTGCGGAAGCTGCGCCGCAGGTCCGCCGTTCCGCGCGCGCGCGCCGGGACGAGCCGGCGGCTGCGGCGCGTGGCGAGGCGAAACGCCATCCGGGCCAGGATCCGCTCCATCGCGATCAGGTCGGCCTCGGTGCACGCTTCGAAGGGCTTGCGCCGGAGCAACGCCTCGGGGCTGTAGCCGGACAGGTCCCCCTCGGCGACCTCTCTCTCCAACTCCGCGCTCGAGGCGCCGGCCGGCGCTGCGCCGAGCCGGGCAAGCGGCGCGGCGCGGCGCGAAAAAGGTCGCCCGGAACGGTTCGCCGGAGCTGCCGCGGCCGGCTCGCTCGCCCAGAGGCGGTCGAAGAGCTCATCGAACGCCTCCGCGTCGCTGTGCCGGACCTTCAAGGCGACCCGCAGCGCTTGCCGCACCTCGGCGCGGTCGGACAGGTCCACGAGCGTGAGCGCCGTGACCGCATCCACTTGGTCCGCGAGATTCGCGGGGATCTCCCGCTCCCGCAAGGCCCGCGCGAAGCGGGCCACGTGGACGAGGAGGGTCTTTTCGCTCATGGCGCCGCGGCCTCGACGCCCCGGGCCTCGCGGACCAGCGTGGAGAGATCGGAGGGCGCCAGGTCGCGCAGGTCGTTGTGGTCTTTGAGGATGCACCCCAGCGTCTGCTCGACGATCTCGAGGTCGAGCTCGTCGCGGTGCAACACCACGAGGGCCTTCGCCCAGTCGATGGACTCCGCGGCGCCCGGAGACTTGAGCAGCCGCCGGCCGCGCAGCGCCTGCAGGAACCGCCCGATCTGCCCGGCCAGGCGTTGGCTCGCCTCGGGGACCCGGGAGCGGATGATCCGGACCTCCTTCTCGAGGTCGGGGTGCTCGATGTAGAGATAGAGGCAGCGGCGACGCAGCGCGTCGCCGATCTCCCGGCTGCGATTGGACGTCAGGATCACGTAGGGCACATGCTCGGCCTTGAGCGTACCGAGCTCCGGGATCGTCACCTGGAAATCAGAGAGGACCTCCAGGAGAAAGGCCTCAAACCCGTCGTCGGCACGGTCCACCTCGTCCACGAGAAGCACCGGAGGGCCCTCGCGCCTCGTGATGGCCTTCAAGAGCGGGCGCTCCAGCAGATAATCCCGCGAGAAGATGACGTCCTCGACTCGGGAGGCGGGGCTTGCCTCCGACTGCGACATGCGAACGCGCAGCATCTGCCGCGGGTAGTCCCACTCGTAGAGAGCCGTCGAGACGTCCAGGCCCTCGTAGCACTGGAGGCGGATCAGCTCCGTGTCGAGCAGCCTCGCGAGCACCTTGGCGATTTCGGTCTTGCCGACCCCGGCGTCGCCCTCGATCAGAAGGGGCTTTCTCATCTCGCGGGCGAGAAAGACCGCAGTCGCGATCCCCGGATCGGCGATGTAGCCGTGCTTCTCCATCGCCTCCTGTGTCGCGCGGATCTCCTCCTTCATGCCGGTCCTCCCGGAGCCACGGCCGCGAGGAATTCTTCCGGCGCGGCGAGGAATCGCTCGCGGCAGCCTCCGCAGCAAAAGTAATACGCGCGGCCGCCGACCTCGGCCCGATGCCGCGCCCCCTCGACCCCGACGGTCATTCCGCAGACGGGATCGCGCTCCTGCGCCGGCCGGGAGCGGACCGGCATGGAGGGCAGCGGCTGCACGGCCTGCCTCCCGAGCGCCTGGACGATCTCGGCGAGGATGGAGAGAGCGATCTCCTCGGGCGTCCGCGCGCCGATGTCCAGACCCGCCGGGCTCTGGATGTTCTCGAGGGACTCGGCCGAGGCACCCCGCGCCAGCAGCGTCTCCCGGATCTGACCGAACCGTTTCCGGCTCGCGACCACGCCGAGATACGCCGGGGTCGTCGCGAGCGCGGCGAGCGCCGCCTCCTCGTCCCGCTCGCCCATCGTGGCCACCACCGCGGCCACGCGAGCGCCGGGCGGCGTCTCGGGGGCCGCCGCGCCGGTCCACAAGCGATCCGCCTCCGGGAACGCCTCGCGATCGGCCGCGGGATCGGCCACGTCCACGCTGTAGCCCATGGCCTTGGACAGACGCGAGAGCGCCCGCGCCACGGGAGAGCTGCCGAAGATCACGAGCCGCCGCGGCGGCATCACGGGGTCGATGGAGATGTCCACACTGCCTCCGCTGTGGCAAGTCATCGGAAACACCTCGACGCCCGGGCGGCGGTCCGCCGCGGGGTCGGGGGACAAAGCGATGAGCCGGGGCGCGCCGTCCGAGAGAGCCCGCAGGGCTTCGCGCACGACCGTCGGCTGCGTGCAGCTTCCCCCGAGCCAGCCGTGAAAGTCTCCGGCGGCGGTGACGATGGCCGTGTCTCCCGGTTGCGCGGAGCTCGGCGGCTGGCGCCGCACCACCGTCGCCAGAGCGAACGGCTCCTCCCGCCGGACCAGATCGGCGGCAAGAATCAGGAGATCACGGCGCATGAGCCCTCGGAGGCGGCCAGCTCCATCCGGATCCGCTCCCAGTCCTCGGGGCGGTCGACGTCGGCCAGCGCCGCGGCGGGCCAGGCCACGGCCACCGCCTCGCTGCGGTGCCGCCGCACGACCTGTTTGCCGCAGCCCTCTGCTTCCAGCGCGCCCAGCTCCGCGAAGAGGGACCGGTCGTAGAGCGTGGGGGGCGCGTGAATGCCGGCGTAGTCGGAGACCACGATCCGGGCGTCGGACGCGCGGAAGCGCTCGACGAGGCGGGCGATCATTCCATCGGTGACGAACGGCATGTCCGCAAGCAGGACAACGGCCGCGCGCGCCTCGACGGGAACCGCCCCGATGCCGACCTTGAGCGAGCGGTTGATGCCGAGGCCGTAGTCGGGATTGAGGACCGTGCGGACGGGCAGTCCCGCCACTTCCGTACGCGCCCGCTCCGCTTCGTGTCCCAGGACGACGATGACGGGATCCAGGCCAGCCGCGACCGCCCGCTTCGCCGCCCGCATCAGGATCGACTCACCGTCGAGCTGCAGAAACAGCTTGTTAGCGCCCATCCGGGCCGAGGCTCCGGCCGCCAGCACGACTCCCGCCGCCGGTCCGGCCCTGTCAGGTCGCATGGATGGCCGTTTCCTTATCGCGCAGAGGCCAGGGCTCCCGGGAGGAGGCAACGGCGAGAAGCTCGGCCACGATGGAGAGGGCCACCTGCTCCGGTCCCTCCGCCCCCAGGTCGAGGCCCACCGGAGCGTGGAGTCGATCGCTCGCGCTCGTTCCGATCTGGGACAGGATTTCGCGGGCTCGGGCGCGGGGGCCGAGCAGGCCGACGTAGGCCACAGCTTCCGCGAGCAGGCCCCGGACCCATTCGCGATCGTGAGCGAACGAGTGGGTCTTGACGACCGCGTAGCAGCGCGGGCCGACGGTTAGCGAGCCCAACCCCTCCTCCGGCCGCAACGCGAGCCGGCGGGAGGCCCCGGGGAAGCGCTCCGGCGACAGGGCGGCCTCCCGGTGGTCCACAACCGTGACGCGAAATCCGGCATCCGAAGCGTAGGCACAGAGGGGAATCGTGTCGTCGCCGGCGCCGAAGAGCAACAGATGGGGGGGCGGCGAAAGAACCTCTGTGAAGACGTCGGCCGCGCCCGCGGTATGCAGCCTCGAATCGCGCCGGGCAAGCAGGTCCGCCCCCTGCCTCGCCACGTCGCGATCGAGCGCGGGATCGCCGGTCGAGCCGATGCGCACGCCCTCGGCGGTCAGGACCAGGGCCCGGCCCGCGCCTGCTCCCTTCACAAGAGTCGACACGGCGAACGGGCTCTCCCCCGAGAGCAGTTCGAGGATTGCCCTGGCGCCTTCGAGAGCGTCGCCCTGCGTGGCAGGCCGCACGAAGATCTCGACCGCTCCGCTGCAGCCCAGACCCAGCCCGAAGACCGCCCGGTCGTCCGCGCCGGTCTCGTAGCGCAGCAGCCTCGGCGCGTTCCCGCGGATCACGTGGAGCGCGACCTCTCGCACGTCCGCCTCCAGGCAGCCGCCGCTGATGCTGCCTGCCGTCCGGCCGTCCTCCTCGACCAGGAACTTCGCGCCGGGGCGGCGGTAGGCCGAGCCTTCGATGCGCACGAGGGTGGCAACGGCAGCCCGCCGGCCCGCCTCGGCAAGCCGGACGGCGCGCCCCAGCACCTGCGCCGTTTCCTTCCAGTGCTTCACGCCCTCTCCCGTTCAACTCCGGCGCGCGGCAGGATCGTCGGCGCAGTGGACGACCGGCTCGAGGGAGGCCGCCTTCGCGCGATCCCGGCCTCGCGCCCGTATTCGCAGGACGAGAGCCACCACCAGAACGGCGGCGGCCGACGGAAGAACCGAGCCAGCCGCGGCGAACATCGCCGGGAAGCAGAAGGGGCACTTCGGAACGAAGAGCATCGCAGCCGGCAAGATCGCGGGCACGGACCATGTCGCCACCTTCCCAGCCCTCATCTTCGCCCTCCCCCTCTGACGTCGTGCCCAGCATTCTCCCGAGGAGCCGCGACTGTCAAGGACGCTGTCTCCTGGACGGCGTCTCTCTAAAGAGGTCCTGAAAGCGCACCCTCCCCGGCCGAGGCGTCAGATCGACGCGCGGCGCCCTGGCGGGCGCGCTGCTTTTTGGGAAGGATCGTTGCGGGCTGGGGGTTGAGAGTTGAGGACTGGAGGTCCAAACGGCACGATGGCGCACCGTGTCTTGATCATCGACGACGACGCCGGCATCCGCGATGCGCTGCGGATGATCCTCGATTACGAGGGCTACGAGGTGGCGGCGGCGGCGGACGGGCCTTCCGGCCTGGCGGAGAT
>JBOGJK010000632.1:0-5056 GCA_050745345.1 Thermoanaerobaculia bacterium | reverse complement strand
GCCTCGCGCGGACGCTCGCCGAGAAGATCCTCGGACGGAAGCTCGCCGCGTGAGATTCGCGCGGCGACCGCTCCCCGGACGGCTCGCCGGGACGACCCTGTACGCGCTGCCGGCGCCGCTCGCCCTTCTCGCCGGGGAGGGCGCGGAGCACGCCGGAAGGGTCCTCGGCATTCCCGCCTGGATCTGGCAGCTCGCCAACCTGGTCCTCTTCATCGGCGTGCTCCTCTACTTCGTGGCGCGTCCCCTGACGGAGGCGTTTCGCAGGCGCCAGCTCGAGGTGGAAGAGCGCCTGCGGGAGGCGCGGGAGCGGCGGGCCGAGGCGGCGCGCTTCGAGGCGCAGATCGGCGAGCGCATGGCGCGCCTCGAGCGCGAGGTGGCGCAGATCCGGGCTCAGGGCGCCGCCGAGGGGGAGGCGGAGAAGCGCGCCCTGTTCGAGCGGGCGGAGCGGGAGGCCGAGCGAGTGCGGCTGGAGTCCCAGGCGGAGATCGAGCGCCGCGTCGCCTTCGCCAGGGAGGACTTGAAGCGCGCGGCGGCCGACCTGATCGCGGCGGGGGCCCGCGAGCATGTCTCCCGCGAGATCACCGAGGAGGACCGGCGGCGCCTGCTCGAGGAGAGCGTCTCGCGGATGGAGGCGGGACGGTGACGCCGATCGCGCGCAGATACGCGCACGCCTTTCTGGAGGCCGCCGCGGGGGACGACGCGGTGGAGAGGTTCCTGGAGGAGGTCCGCGCCGTCGAGCGGGCGGTCGCGGAGAACCGGGCGCTGCGGGCCTTCCTGGACGCCCCCACGATCCCGGCCGCCGCGAAGTCGAGCGCGCTCGCGGAGCTCGGGCGCCGCGCGGGCCTGGACGAGTTCGGCCGGCGGTTTCTCGACCTCGTCCTGCGCAACCGCCGGATCCGTCAGCTGCCGGAGATCCTCGCCGGTCTCTCCGAGGCGTTCGACGCGAAGCGGGGAGTCGTCGCTGCCCGGGTGACCGTGGCCGCGCCGATCGGGGACGCGGAGCGCGCGCGCATCGAGGCCGCGCTCGGCCGCCGCACGGGGCGAAAGGTGCGGATGCAGGTGGCGGTCGATCCCGGGGTGCTCGCGGGATTCGTGGCACGGGTCGGCAGCGAGGTGTTCGACGCCTCGGCGGTGCAGGCGATCGAGCGGTTCCGGATGGCGGCGAAGGAGAAGGCGGGGGCCTGAAGATGGAAATCAAAGCGGACGAGATCACGGCGATCCTGAAACAGCAGCTGGCCGGCTACGAGAAGGCGATCGACGTGGCCGAGGTGGGAACGGTCCTCTCGGTCGGCGACGGCATCGCGCGCGTCTATGGCCTCGAGAAGGCGATGGCGGGGGAGCTGATCGACTTCGGCCACGAGCTGTACGGCCTGGCCCTGAACCTCGAGGAGTCCGACGTCGGCGTCGTTCTGATGGGCGAGTCGCGGGAGGTCAAGGAGGGGCAGGAGGTCCGCCGGACCGGGAAGATCATCCAGGTCCCGGTGGGGCCGGCCCTGGTCGGGCGCGTCGTGGACGCGCTGGGGCGCCCCCTCGACGACAAGGGCCCCATCCCGTCGACCGAGTTCTACCCGACCGAACGCATCGCTCCGGGCGTGATCGACCGCCAGCCGGTCAAGGAGCCGGTCCAGACGGGGATCAAGGCGATCGACGCGATGATCCCGATCGGCCGGGGGCAGCGGGAGCTGATCATCGGGGACCGCCAGACCGGCAAGACCGCCATCGCGCTCGACACGATCATCAACCAGAAGGGGAAGGGCTTGATCTGCATCTACGTCGCGATCGGCCAGAAGAAGTCGACCGTCGCACAGGTGGCCAAGACCCTGGCCGAGCACGGGGCGCTGGAGCACACGATCATCGTCTCCGCCACCGCCTCGGACCCCGCGCCGATGCAGTACCTGGCGCCCTACGCGGGGTGCGCGATGGGCGAGTGGTTCCTCTACAACAAGCGGCACGCGTTGACCATCTACGACGACCTCTCGAAGCACGCGGCGTCCTACCGGGAGATCTCGCTGCTTCTGCGCCGGCCGCCGGGCCGGGAGGCGTACCCGGGCGACGTCTTCTACCTCCACTCGCGTCTGCTCGAGCGCGCCGCCAAGCTCTCGGAGAAGAACGGGGGAGGCTCGCTGACCTCGCTCCCGGTCATCGAGACGCAGGCGAGCGACGTCTCGGCCTACATCCCGACCAACGTCATCTCGATCACCGACGGGCAGATCTACCTCGAGAGCGACCTCTTCTACTCGGGCGTGCGCCCGGCGGTCAACGTCGGCATCTCGGTCTCGCGCGTGGGCGGCAACGCCCAGATCAAGGCGATGAAGCAGGTCGCGGGCACACTGCGGCTGGATCTGGCGCAGTATCGAAACCTCGCCGCGTTCGCGCAGTTCGGCTCCGACCTCGACAAGGCCTCTCAGGCGCAGCTCGCACGCGGGCAGCGCATGGTCGAGTTGCTCAAGCAGCCGCAGTTCCAGCCCATGGACGTCGAGCTGCAGGTGGCCTCCATCTACGCGGGCACCCGGGGATTCATGGACTCGATCAAGGTCGAGGCGGTCCGCGCGTTCGAGGCCGGCCTGCACGAGCAGCTGAAGGCCAGGCACAAGGAGATCCTCTCGGCCATCGCGGCGACGGGCAAGCTCGAGAAGGCGACCGAGGAGGCGCTCTCCGCGGCGATCCTGGCGTTCCGGGACCGCTTCGTCAAGGAGAACGCGACGGCTGTCGCCGCGTAGCTCGCCCAACGCCTGACGCCCCATGGCTTCCTTGATCGACATCCGCCGCCGGTTGCGCTCGGTCAAGAGCACGCAGCAGATCACCAAGGCGATGAAGATGGTCGCCGCGGCGAGGCTGCGCCGCGCGCAGGAGCGGGTCGTCGGGGCGCGCCCCTACGCGAGGCTGCTTTCCGAGGTGCTCGCCTCGGTCGCCGCGCGCGCCGGAGAGGTCCGCCACCCGCTGCTCGATTCGCGCGAAGAGAAGCGGGTCATCGTGATCGTCGTCGCCGGGGACCGCGGCCTCTGCGGCGCCTTCAACACCAACGTCAACCGGGCGGCCGCGCAGCTTCTCGCCCAGCACCGCGAGTGGGAGGAGAAGCGGATCCTTCCGGTCGGCCGGAAGGCGGTCGAGTTCTGGAAGCGCCGCGGGCTGCCGTTTGCCGAGAAGTCCTATGCCGGCATCTTCGCGACCGTCTCGTACGGGGACGCGCGCGAGATCTCGGGCTACCTCTCGCAGGAGTTCCTCTCGGGCCGGATCGACGCGGCCTACATCGTGGTCAACGAGTTCCGATCGATCCTCTCCCAGGTGGTCCACACGGCCCGCCTCCTGCCGCTCTCCTCCGCCGCGCCGGTGCGGGCCGAGGCGGTCACGACCGAGTATCTGTGCGAGCCCGACCCGCAGAGGATCCTCGCGTGGCTTCTCCCGCGCCACCTCGAGTTCACGGTGTTTCGCGCGCTCCTGGAGTCGAACGCGGCGGAGATGGGGGCACGGATGACCGCCATGGACTCGGCCTCCAAGAACGCCGGGGAGCTGATCGATTCGTTGACCCTCACCTACAACCGCGCCCGCCAGGCGCGGATCACCAAGGAACTGATCGAAATCGTTTCCGGGGCGGCGGCCCTGGAGTGAGGGAGAATCGGGTCATCGGGACATCGGATCATCGGGTGATCGCGTAGGGTCGCGTTTGGCTCCGGCCGAGGAACCGATTCCGACAAAAGTGAGGCTGTGACAATGGGCGAAAGCAACATCGGCAAGGTCGTGCAGATCATCGGGCCCGTGCTGGACGTGGAGTTCCCGGCGGGGCACCTGCCGGCGATCTACAACGCGATCCACATCCAGGACGACGGCAAGTCGACCGGCATGCCGATCGACGTCATCGCCGAGGTCGCCCAGCACCTGGGGGAGGGGCGCGTGCGTTGCGTCTCGATGAAGCCCACCGATGGGATGGTGCGCGGCATCAAGGCGGTGGACACGGGCGCCGCGATCTCGGTCCCCGTCGGCAAGGAGACGCTCGGCCGGCTCTTTAACGTCGTCGGCGAGCCCGTCGACGGCCTTGGCCCGATCAACGCCAAGGAGCGCTGGCCGATCCACCGCGAGCCTCC
Source organism: Thermoanaerobaculia bacterium (assembly GCA_050745345.1). GTDB lineage: Bacteria > Acidobacteriota > Thermoanaerobaculia > UBA5066 > Gp7-AA6 > DATBFU01. The sequence continues at coordinate 974 of JBOGJK010000632.1, read as the reverse complement.
CGCCTACCACGAGCAGTCGACCAAGGTCGAGATGTTCGAGACCGGCATCAAGGTGATCGACCTGCTCGAGCCCTATTCGAAGGGGGGCAAGACCGGCCTCTTCGGCGGGGCCGGGGTGGGCAAGACGGTCATCATCATGGAGCTGATCAACAACGTCGCCATGCACCACGGCGGCTACTCGGTCTTCTCGGGTGTCGGCGAGCGCACGCGCGAGGGCAACGACCTCTACCTCGAGATGAGCGAGTCGGGCGTCATCACGCCGGGCGATCCCGGCAAGTCCAAGGCCTCCCTGATCTACGGCCAGATGACCGAGCCGCCGGGAGCGCGCCTGCGGGTGGGCCTTTCGGGTCTGACCGTGGCCGAATACTTTCGCGACACGGAAGGCAAAGACGTCCTGCTCTTCATCGACAACATCTTCCGCTTCACGCAGGCGGGATCGGAGGTGTCGGCGCTTCTGGGCCGAATGCCTTCGGCCGTCGGCTACCAGCCGAACCTCGCGACCGAGATGGGCGAGCTGCAGGAGCGCATCACCTCCACCCGGAAGGGCTCGATCACCTCGGTGCAGGCGATCTACGTGCCGGCCGACGACCTGACCGATCCGGCCCCGGCCACGGCCTTCGCGCACCTGGACGCGACGACGGTTCTCTCTCGCGCGATCTCCGAGATGGGCATCTATCCGGCCGTCGATCCGCTCGCCTCGACCTCCACGATCCTGTCGGCGCGCGTGGTCGGCGAAGAGCACTACCAGTGCGCCCGCGACGTGCAGGCGGTCCTTCAGAAGTACAAGGACCTGCAGGACATCATCGCGATCCTCGGCATCGACGAGCTCTCCGAAGACGACAAGCTCATCGTCGCCCGCGCCCGCAAGATCCAGCGCTTCCTTTCGCAGCCGTTCTTCGTGGCCCAGCAGTTCACGGGCCTCGAGGGGCGGTACGTGAAGATCGCCGACACGATCAAGGGCTTCCGCGAGATCG
>JBOGJK010000631.1:0-2480 GCA_050745345.1 Thermoanaerobaculia bacterium | reverse complement strand
GCACGGTGGCTTCGAGGATTGCGGCGGACTTCCGACAGCAAGGATGGGGCGAGGCTCGCGGACGGCGGATCGAAAACACCCAAAACCTAGCGATCTCCCTCGTCGCCTGTCATTCAGTCCAGACGATCGCCTTCGCCCGGATCTTAAAGGTCTTCCCTGAACCACCCCCGGCCGATCCTCCGATCGCGTCGCGGCTGACTTTGAAGCCCCACTTCTCGCCCTCCTCGTCCGAGATAAGGAAGATGGCGTCCGCGCCGTGGAGAGCCGCAGAGAGGCGAGCAGCGTTGATCGCCTCAGCGTAGGAGTCGTACTCGCTCTCCGCTGGGGCGACGATGCCGATCACCTTGAACTTCCGATCGGTCGGCTCCTTCTCGAGGAAGGCGACCTGACTGACGGACCTCTTCGCGCGGACCGTCTGGTCCAACGGAACGAACCACTTCTGGGCATTCTCGATGTAGTCGGGGACGCATCCGCCGAGGACGAAGGTGAGAAGTAAGATCGAGGCCCTGCGCATGGGTGCTCCTTTCCACGGTCACTCAGGCCGGCGCCCGCCGCCGGACGCCCACCATAGCTTCGCCTCGAGCCTGTAGGTCTCCTCGTCCGGCCGGAGGTCGTTGATCTGAACTAGGGTCTCGGCGCTCCCCCGCGGCGGGATCGGGGACTGGAACCTGCCAGTCTCGCGGCCCGCGGTTCCACTGTGCGCGGGTATCGCGCTCACTTCCACCCACGTCTCGGAGCCCGCGAACGAGATGTCGCAGGAGTTCCTGACGGTCACGTGGGCGACGATCGAGACTGGGCTGTAGCTAGTCGCCGTATACCTCTCCGCAGCGAAGGAGAGGCACCGCTCCATCTGCTCGTGGAGGCTCGCTGGAGTCGGCTCGGGCGCGCGGTCGAAAGACTGCGCCAGGGTTCCTGACTGAGTCAGCGTGGGGGCTTCTGTCGGGACCGGGAGCACCTGCTCGCTGGTCATCTCGACGGGGGTGGCGGTCGCCGGCGGCCAAGTCGGAGAGGGAGAGGCAGTAGGCGGAGCTGGCGCGTTCGCTGCCGTAGGCGCTCCTCTGGCGGGAACGACGGCCTGGTGGCTCTCGGGATCTGCTCGCCCGCAGGCGAGGCCGAGTGCCAGCACTGGGGGACCCCACAGCAGGAGAGCCCGCTTCATCCTGGTCGTTCCGGTCTCCGGCGAGCAAGGGGCCCTGGGTTCAGCAGCTCCCTCAAAAGAGTGTCGGCGTTTGAGTAGCACGCCAGCACTCCCCGCGTCGCTTCGTCGTAGGCCCCGGCGAGCTCTGGCGGCGGCTGGCCGGGCGTCTCGAGGATTCGTAGGAGCAGCGGCGACATTTCCCGGAAGGCGTCCAGGAAGTCACGGAGCACCTTCCGTTCGACCTCTCCAGCGATAAAGACGTGCGCGTAGACCGCCGCGCGGTGAGCCGTCGCCAGGAGGTGGTGGAGGTGTTTTCGCCAGTCGGGTGGCGTCTCCTGCAGGAGAAACGACGGCAAGCAAGCAGTGAAGGAGTGGTGAAGGTCGGCGAGTGCCTCGTACCGCTTCTGCCGGTAGGGTTCTGCGTACCAGCGCTCTTCCTCGGACTTCCACTTCTTCGCCTCGTGCAATTGGGTGAGGCGCACGCCAACAAGCGTGAAGAGGCCCGTCAGGAAGTTCGACGCTAGGATCGCCCAGACGGAGTCGGCCATCGCTCTGCTCTCGGAGCTTCAGGGGCAAGTTTATCTCGATGGAGAGCGTCGCAGGAATTGGCCGGACACGGTTCACCGACCGACTGGCGGCAAGAGCTCCACACCGCGAATCGCTCGCCGTCGGTTCCGGTCAGCGTTGGCAGCGAATGAACGCAGAGCGTCAGGTGCGAGAATAGGCCGGGCGGCTAGCCCGAGGCAGTACACCTCGGCGTGAACCGCGGCCCCCCGCGCCGTGCGCCGCCCGGTTTATCCGCGGGAGAGAGGACGGGGCCTCTGCCGCGACGGTCGATCGAAGGCCACTACGAGAGCTTCCAAGCTCGGAGGGGGCGGCTAGGGCGGAGAGGACTCGACAGATTCCCGCCCACCGTCGCCTACCTCCTTAGGTACTGCCCGGATATCGAGTCGGCACTTCGGACCTACGGGGACGATCCGATACCCGCTCCGAGCGTCCGGTCTGTCAAGAGGAGAGCCCGTCAGCAACGGTTGGCAATCGGCCTGTCTCGGGCCGAGCCGACGACGCCCGACCGTGTGCGCGAGGATCTCGCGAAGATTGAGGAGCGAATCACGCGATTCTCGGACGAGCCTCGGGAACTGTCGGGAGCCAAAAAGAGCCTGGTCGGAGACGTTCTCAAAGCCCTGAAGGGTATTCGATCGGATCACAATGACCTCGACTGGTTCGCCGGCCAGCGAGTCCTAGGAGCCCGTCCGAGTAATGGCGGACGGGGCGGTGTTTCTTGAGCGATTGCGCGGCGGCATCAGGTTTTTGGGGTTCTGTAGAGGCAATTGGTTAGAGG
>JBOGJK010000630.1:0-2957 GCA_050745345.1 Thermoanaerobaculia bacterium | reverse complement strand
CGTCGGGGCCGTGCGTCCCCGCCGCGTAGTTGGGGAAGTCCGAGGGCGGCCGCTTCTCCCACGCCTCCAGGATCGGCGTCACGACGCGCCAGGCGTGCTCCACCTCGTCCCCGCGGGTAAACAGCGTCTGGTCCCCATGGGTCACGTCGAGCAGCAGCCGCTCGTAGCCTCCCTGAATCGCCGCGCCGAGCTGCGCGTAGGGGAAATCCATCGTGACCGACTCGACCTGCATCACCGTGCCGGGGATCTTCGCCTCGAACTTCAGCGAGACGGCCTCGTCGGGCTGGATGCGCAGCCGCAGGACGTTCGGGTTCAGCTTCCCGGCCTCCGCGCCGAAGAGCGCGTGAGGGACCCTCTTGAACTCGATCGCGATCTCCGAGATTCGCGCCTCCGTGCGCTTGCCGGAGCGGACGTAGAAGGGCACGCCGGCCCAGCGCCAGTTGTCGATCGCGAACTTGACCGCCGCCCAGGTGGGTGTGACGGACTCGGGGGCCACTTTCGGCTCCTGGCGGTAGCTGGGCACCTGCCTGCCCCCGACCACCCCGGCCCCGTACTGTCCCCGCACGGCCCACTCGTCGATCGCGTCGATCGGAAAGGGCCGGATCGACTGCAGCACCTTGACCTTTTCGGCGCGCACCGCGTCCGCCTCGAAGGCGGCCGGCGGCTCCATCGCCGTCAGGCAGAGCAGCTGCAGCAGGTGGTTCTGGAACATGTCGCGGATCACACCGGCCTTCTCGTAGAAGCCGGCGCGGTGCTCGACACCCAACGACTCGGCCACCGTGATCTGAACGTGGTCGATGTAGCGCCGGTTCCAGAGGGGCTCGAAGATGCCGTTGGCGAAACGCAGCACGAAGATGTTCTGGACCGTCTCCTTGCCGAGGTAGTGGTCGATCCGGTAGATCTGCCGCTCGTCGAAGACGCGGCGCAGGTCCGCATTGAGCTTCGCGCCCGAGGCGAGGTCATGCCCGAAGGGCTTCTCGACGACCACCCGGGACCAGCCGTTCTCGGGCGCCGCGAGCCCCTGCTCCCCGAGGTGCGACACGATGATCGGGTCGGTCTCGGGGGGTGTCGCGAGATAGAAGATGCGGTTGCGGGGCCGGCGAGGCCGCGCCTCGATCGCGTCCAGAAGGGTCTGGAGCCTCCGGTACAGCTCCGGGTCGCCAAAATCCCCGGCGAGGTATCGGACCACTGCCGGAAGCTCTCCCGGCCGTCCTTGCGTCGGGGGCGTGTGCTCCCGCGCCCCGGCCGCCAGATACGCCCGGAACTCCTGGTCCGTGTATGGAGACCGGGCCACACCGATGATCGCGAAGTCGGGCGAGATCGCCCCGTCGCGCGAGAGGTGCGCGATCGCCGGAGCGAGCAGCCTGCGCGTCAGGTCCCCAGAGGCGCCGAAGATGACGAGCGTGCAGGGGGGGCGGATCGACTCCTCGGCCTCCTCGGTGAAGACGGGCTCCGCCTGCGGGGACGGAGGCGTCGCTTCGAGAAGCGTCGTCCCCCCTTCCCGGCCGCTCATCGCGCTCCGAGCGCGGCGGAAACCGCCGCGTCCAGCGCCGCGAGCCCCTTGGAGACCTCCCGCGGCAGGTTGACCGAGAGCACGCGCCGGCCGCGCGCGGCAAGGGCCATGCGGTCTCCCGCGGACTGAGCCTCGACGACCCTTTCGAAGCCCCAGGGCTTGTTCGGGACCGCCACGGGGGCGGCCGGGTCGCAGGTCACCTGAAGAAAGACGCCCGTCGGGGGCCCTCCCTTGTGCAGCTGACCCGTCGAGTGCTGGAAGCGGGGACCGAAGCCCACGGTCGTCGCCACCTTCTTTGCTTCCCGCACCCGCAGGCGCGTCCGGTCGAGCGCTTCCTCGTTTTCCTTAGTCGAGGGCAGGTAGGCCAGGATCGCGAAGTAGTCCCCCGGTTTGATCGAATCGAGAAGCGACCTTACGGCTCGGGTGTCCTCCACCGTCGACTGCCGGCTGTCGACTGCCGACTCTCCTTCCAGGATCTCGTTGGTCCGGTCCTTCGCCTCCTGCACGTTCGGCTGGTCGAAGGCGTCGATGCCGAGCAGGGCCCCGGCGACCGCGGTGGCGAACTCCCATCGGAACATCTCGGCGCCCAGGTCGAGCGCGCCCGAGAGCTCGTAGTGCACAGTCGGGTGGCCCGCCGCGGCCAGGGCCGAGAGGCGCGCCCGGTCTTCTCCGTTGTCCTTGCCCTCGGCGTCGATCCGGACGAAGAACCGGTCGCGGCCGTACTCGGCGGGGGCCGACAGCGGCTCTCCCTCGACCGGAAGGATGCCGGCGCCCTCCTTGCCCGTGCTCTCGGCGACGAGCTGCTCGGTCCAGAGGCCGAAACGCTCGACGGGGCGACCGACCGAGAACGTCAGCTTGTCGCGCCCCTTCATCGCCAGGGCCGCCATCGCCGCCCCCAGGATCGCGCCGGGGTTGCCGGGCGCGTCGCGGCGGCAAAGCTGCGCCATCTTGCGGGCCCGGCCGAGCAACTCCCGGAGGTCCACGCCGAGGAATGCGGCCGGGACCATGCCGAAGTTCGAGAGCGCCGAATAGCGCCCGCCGATCTTCGGGTCGCCCGGAAAGATCCGCCGCACGCGGCGCAAGGCGGCCTCCTTCTCGAGCGCGGAGCCGGGGTCCGTGATGACGACGAAGCGCTCCCCCGCGCGGCCCGGCAGCTCCCGCTCGGCCCGGCCGAAGAAGTAGTCGAAGAAGATGTTGGGCTCCAGCGTCGTGCCCGACTTGGAGGAGACGACGAAGATCGTGCGCGCCGGCTCGCAGCGGTCGGCCACGGCGAGGACACTGGCGGGCTCGGTCGAGTCGAGCACCTCGAGAGCGGGACGGCCGGCCGCGCGCGGGAAGGAGAGGGAGAAGACGAGCGGGGCGAGGCTCGAGCCTCCCATCCCCAGAACGACGACCCGGTCGGTCCCGCGCGAGGCCTCTTCGGCGAAGGCGGAGAGGTCGGGCA
>JBOGJK010000629.1:0-2537 GCA_050745345.1 Thermoanaerobaculia bacterium | reverse complement strand
CTCTTCATGGCGGGTCTGGCGGCCGTCTGCCTCGCCCTCTGCCTCTGGATCGTGGACGTGCGCGGCTGGAAGGCCTGGGCGGCGCCCTTCCGCTGGCTCGGGATGAACGCCCTCGCGATCTTCACGCTGTCGCTCCTGGCCACACTCCTACTTCTGCGGGCGAAAGTCCCCGGCGCGGACGGCAAGCCGCGCTCGCTCTACTCGGCGATCTACGGCGGCGTCTTCGACCGCTTCGCCGACCCGCGACTGGGGTCGTTTCTCTTCGCTCTGGCGTTTCTCGGCGTCTTCGTGGCGGCCTCCGGACTGCTCTACCGGCGCCGGATCTTCATCAAGATCTGAGGCATTTTGACATATTCATGCCTGCATCGTATGCTTTGATGCGTGCGTACCACGATCCGCATGGACGACGAGCTTTTCCGCCGGGCCAAGCGCGCCGCGGCCGACTCGGGACAGACGCTGACGGCGCTCATCCAAGACTCCATCCGGGAACGCCTCGCCCGGAGCCGGCCAAGGAAGGGCCGTGTTCGCGTCAAGCTGCCGACCTACCGAGGCTCCCTTCTTCAGCCCGGCGTCGATCTGGACGATTCGGCCGCTCTCCTCGACCTGATGGAGGGGACCGATGGTCCTCTGCGACGTTAACGTCCTCGTCTACGCGTTCCGGGAAGAAAGCGAGGACCATCTCCGCTTTCGCGCCTGGGTCGAAGAGGCTCTCTCCGGCGACGAGCCGTTCGCAGTCTCCGAGCTCGTGTTGTCGGGTTTCCTTCGAGTCGTGACCAACTCGAGAGTCTTCAAGCCGGTGGTGCCCTCCCAAATCGCCTTCGCGTTTGCCGAGGCGCTGCGCGGGGCTCCGAGCGCCGTTGCCGTCGCGCCCGGATCGCGGCATTGGGACATCTTTCGAAGGCTCTGCGAGCACTCCGGCGCCAAGGGAAACCTCGTCGCCGACGCCTACCTCGCCGCGCTCGCGATCGAGTCAGGTTGCGAGTGGATCACGACCGACCGCGACTACGCGCGCTTCCAGGGGCTCCGCTGGCGTCACCCGCTGGAGCAAAAATAGTGACGCGACCCCGACGGATGCGGCCCGTGATTCGAAGCCGGGGGCCCCTCGCTGCGCTCGGGCCGGCCGCTTCTAGGAACCGGTCGGCTTGAAGAGCGAGAACGCGGCTCCCTGCGGGTCCTGCAGCGTAGCGAACCGTCCCACGGTCGGGATGTCCTGCGGCTCGACCAGGACCTTCGCGCCAAGCGACCTGGCCTTCGTGGCGGACTCGTCCACGTCGGTAACCTGCCAGTACACGGTCCAGTGGGGAGGAACGCTCCCCCACTCCGGCCGTATCGGCATCATGCCGCCGATCGGCGTTTCGCCCCGCCAGAACTCCGTGTAGCTCGAGTCGAAGGCCGAGCCCTCGACCGTCCAGCCGAAGAGGCCCGCGTAGAACTTTCCGGCCTTCGCGATGTCGCCCGTCAAGAGCTCCATCCAGCAGAAGGCGCCCGGCTCGTTCACGTGCTGGGCCCCGATGTGCTGCCGCGCCTCCCAGATGGCGATCGTCGATCCCGTGGGGTCCTGCAGCACCGCCATGCGGCCGTACGTCATCACGTCGAAGGGCTCCGCAAGCACCGTTGCTTCGAGTTCCTTGGCCTTCTTGGCGGTGTCGTCCGCGCTCGACACGGTGACATACGGCAGCCAGTTGGGCGGCACGCCCTGACTGCGCTGCTCCGCCACCATTTTGTAGAGGGCGCCCACGTCCTTGCCCCCGATCTGGAGACGCGTGTAGACGTCCTCGGGCCCCGGGCCCATGGAAGTGTCCGCGACCCCCCAGCCGAAGAGCGAGGTATAGAACTTCTTGGCGGCGGCCGGGTCGGGCGTCGCCAGCTCCGCCCAGGAAAAGGAGCCGGGATCGTGGCGCTTGACTTCAGTCATTGGAGCCTCCATCGGAGAATTCGAGCGTATCAGCACTCCCTTCCAGAAGCGTTTTGGGACGAGCGCCACCTTCTCCAGGACCAAACGGCGAAAAGCGGGGACGGTCAGACCTTCCGGTAGATCTCGCCTCCCTCCCGGCGGAACTCCTCCGATTTCTGCTCCATCCCCTTCTGGAGAGCCTCGTCTTCCGCCACGCCGAGGGTGGCCGCGTAGTCGCGCACGTCCTGCGTGATCTTCATCGAGCAGAAGTGGGGGCCGCACATCGAGCAGAAGTGAGCGAGCTTGGCGCCCTCGGCCGGCAGCGTCTCGTCGTGGAACTCCCGCGCGGTCTCGGGATCAAGGGCGAGGTGGAACTGGTCCTCCCACCGGAACTCGAAGCGCGCCTTCGACAGCACGTCGTCCCAGCGCCGGGCTCCCGGATGACCCTTGGCGAGGTCGGCCGCGTGCGCGGCGATCTTGTAGGCGATCACACCGTCCTTGACGTCCTTCTTGTTGGGAAGCCCCAGGTGCTCCTTGGGCGTCACGTAGCAGAGCATCGCGGTGCCGAACCAGCCGATCATGGCGGCGCCGATCGCCGAGGTGATGTGATCGTAGCCCGGCGCGATGTCGGTCACCAGAGGCC
>JBOGJK010000628.1:0-1689 GCA_050745345.1 Thermoanaerobaculia bacterium | reverse complement strand
CAGCCCGTGGAAAAAGGGTGTGAGGCGGCGTTGCGAGCGCCGCGGACGAGGTCCCGGCGCGTGAAGCCCGAACCCGGCTCGTCGCTCATGCGAACCTCCCTGTGGCCCCAGCGATCATAGTGCCGATCGGAGGGGCGGCGCGGGAGTCGGGATGGGTCGGCCCTCGGGTCGCCTATTTCTTCTTCGGATCGGGCCTCGCCGCGGCGGCGCCCGGAGGCGTGCCGGCCATGGCGAGCAGCAGCCGCAGCGACCGGCGCGTCGCCTCCAGCCTCTCCACCACGACGCGCCTCGCTTCGCGGCGAAACTGCGGCAGCGGCGCCCCGGACTTCAGGCGCCGGACCTCCTCGGCGAGCGCGCGGTCATACTGCAGGATCGCGCGGCGGCGCTCCTCCAGGGTCAGGACCTCCAGAAAGGCCAGGCGCGCCAGCCCCTCGTCCTTGGCGCGGGGCGGCGGCGGGGGCTCCCCCAGCCAGCGGCGCAGCTCCCGGCGGCCGGCGGCGGTGATCCGGTAGAGGTTGCGGCGAGGCCCCCGGTGCGGCCCGAGGACCCGGAGGAGCACGAAGCCGGCCCGGCGCAGCCGGGCGAGGGCGGGGTAGATCTGAGAGATCTCCGCCCGCCAGAGCGGCGCCAGCTGCGTGTCGAGAGCGCGCGAGAGGTCGTAGCCGGTGCCCGGCTTCTCGCAGAGCAGGCCGAGGAGGACGTGCGGCAGCGACATGAGAAAACTATATCAATTCAGATATAGTTGGGTCCACCCGGGGTGGGAGGAGGAAGCGGCGCCAGCCTTCGGGCAGAAAAAAATAGGGGGCCCGGAGGCCCCCGAAGATCCCTGTGGAAAGGCGTAAAGTACTGATTTACTTCTTTTTCTTGGTCGCCTTCTTTGCCTTCTTGGCGGCCTTCTTCTTCGTGGCCATCGTGTCACCTCCCTCCCGGCAGCCGATTGACAGCGCCCGGGCGAGATGCTAATTTTGCCGCCCCCTGGAAGGAGCGTATCGCCTTTCGTCTGTCGCTGCCGAAAATTCGATTGGTCATACGTTCCGGTCATCGCCGGGTGGGGAGCACAACCCATCCGGCGATTTCATTTTAGAAGCTTCCCTCCGAGATACAAGAAAAATCTCTTGCAATTTCAAGTTCCTTGATTCTCGCGTTCCGCGAGACGGATGTCAAGCGCGGAGGGGCGTGAACCGTGCACCGTGAACCGTGAACCGACGGAGGTCGACGCGTCTCCTCGGTTTTCGATTTTCGGTTCACGGTTCACGATCTCGGGCTCACGGCTACACGTAGAATCGGGGAGTGACAATCTCCGACACCATCACGCTCGCGCACAGCCCGGACTCCGACGACGCCTTCATGTTCTTCGCGCTCGCGGAGAGGCTGGTGGACACCGAGGGTCTCTCCTTCGCCCACGAGCTCTCCGACATCGAGAGCCTGAACCGGCGCGCGCTGGCGGGAGCGCTCGAAGTCTCCGCCGTTTCCTTCCACGCCTATGCGTTCCTGGCGGACCGCTACTTGTTGCTGCCCCACGGTGCCTCCTTCGGCGACGGGTACGGGCCCGTGGTGGTCTCGCGCGGGCCCCTGACCCGGGAGGCGATCGCGCGGGGTGAGGTCCTCGTCGCGACGCCGGGCGAGCGCACCACGGCGCACCTGGCCCTGCGCCTCTGGGCTCCGGGCGTTCGCACACAGGTCCGCCGT
>JBOGJK010000627.1:0-6702 GCA_050745345.1 Thermoanaerobaculia bacterium | reverse complement strand
CTCCAGAAACTCCACGATCGCGAGCTTCGCGTAATGGCTCTTGGTTCGGCCGGTCTTTCGAGCCAGGGCCTCGAGTCGCTTCTCGACCTTAGGTGGCAGTCTCAATGCGAGCATCGCGTCCTCCGCTATACATGTATAGCAGTAGTTGAACCTGATCGTCAACCCGCGGCCGATCTTTGGGTGAAAGGCGCCGGCTCAAGGGACTGCGCGGCGAGATCGCGGCCGCCGCCGCCTCCGGTGCCGCCCTGCGCGAAGAAGGCGAGCGAGCGAGAGTCTGGCGACCAGAAGGGATAGGCCGCGCCGTCGGTCCCGTCGAGGGGCCTCGACTCGAGCGCGTCGAGAGCCCGGACCCAGACGCGGTCCTGGCCGTCGGAGGTCGTGGCAACGAAGGCGAGCCGGCGGCCGTCGGGGGAGATCGCGAGCATTCCCTGCGGCATGGCGCCCGCCGGCGGCAGGATCGCGAAGCGCAGCCGGCCGATGGGCGCAATCGAATCGCGCCTCCGGAGAGGCGGCAGCAGGAGTGCCGAGAGCAGGGCCGCCAGAAGGATCGCCGCAACCGACCAGGCCAGCCGCTCGCGCCGGCGGGGCTTCGGTTCGCTTCCCCCGGGCTGCGGCTCACTCCAGAGGCCCGAGGAAGGCGACAGGACCTCGAGCCCGAAGGCCACGTCCCGGGCCGACTGGAACCGCTCCTCCGGGCGCTTCTCGAGGCACCGGCGCACCAGCCGCTCCAGGGCCGGGTTGATGGCCCGGCCCGGTCCGGACATCTCCGGAGGCTCCTGCGAGAGGATCGCCGCCGCGGTGTCCGCCGGGGTGCCGCGGCGAAAGGCGCGGCGGCCGGAGAGCATCTCGTAGAGCACGGCGCCGAAGGCGAAGAGATCCGCGCGGTGGTCCAGCGGCTGTCCGCGGATCTGCTCGGGCGCCATGTACTGCACCGTGCCGAGGATCGTCCCCGGCTCGGTCAACGAGCGGGCCGCCACTTCAGTAGGAAGAGAGGACTCGCCGAGAGCCGCCGGCGCGCCGGCGATGTCCTTGGCGAGCCCGAAGTCGAGGATCTTGATACCGCCGTCGCGCGTCACGAAGACGTTCTCGGGCTTGAGGTCGCGGTGCACGATCCCCTTCTCGTGCGCAGCCGCCAGTCCCTTCGCGATCTGGACCGCGTACTCGACGGCCCGTCGGACCTCGAGCGGCCCCTGCTGCAGCCGGTCGCGAAGTGTCTCACCTTCGAGCAGCTCCGTCACGGCGTAGGCGATCGTCCCTTCCCGGCCGACGTCGAAGAGCGAAAGGATGTTCGGATGAGAGAGGGCCGCGACGGCCTGGGCCTCCCGCTCGAAGCGCGCGAGCCGCTCGGCATCGCCCGCGACGCTCTCGGGCAGGACCTTGACCGCCACCTCTCTCTTGAGCCGCGTGTCACGCGCCCGATAGACCTCCCCCATCCCTCCGGCGCCGAGGGGAGAGTCGATCTCGTACGGGCCGAGGCGGGTTCCGGCGGTCAGGGGCAAGGCGTTCATCAGGATACAACCGCCGGCCGGCGCGCCCCTCTGTAGTAGTCTGGCCGCAAGGAGAGCCGATGAAACTGCCTCGGACCGGCCTTGCCCTGGCCGCAGCCGCGGGACTGGCCTGCTCCACGACACCGCCGCCTCAAGCCGCCTGGGACCACTCCTCGGACTTCTCGAATCTCAAGACCTACGACTGGCACGAGGACCCGGCAGAGGAGAAGTCTCGCGGGGGCGCGATCGTGGACGCGCGCTTCGTCTTCGAGCACATCCACAAGGAGGTCAACGGGAACCTGGAGAAGAAGGGCTACCTTCCCGCCGGCAGCGGCCAGCCCGACTTCTACGTCGAGTACCACACGCGCTCCGCGGGAATCCTCGAGCGGGACAAGTACGGAGCCTACTCCTGGTGGTCCGCCTACAACTACCTCGGGAGCTCGTACTACAAGGAGAACGTCCTCGTCATCGACGTGCGCGACCGCGAGAAGAAGCTCATCTGGCGAGGATGGGTCACGCGGATCACCGGCTCGAATCCGGAGGCCATCGCGAAAGACATCCGGAAGGCCGTCTCCCAGATCCTGGCGAGCTTTCCGCCCGGAGCGGCGGGCAAGGCGTAAGCCGGCCACGGGACCTCGCCGGCGCCGTGAGGCCCCGCGGGGACGGCTTCGCGTTTGCTCCGCCCCCGCGGTATGCTTCCAGCGCGCGCGGAGAGCCCGAGCGGGAGGGAGTTGCCATGAGGGTCGTCCTCGTCCACGTTCGGGACCCGCAGTTCTACGCGATTCCCGACAGGGTGCGCGGAAGGAACGGCCGCCTCCAGGTGATGGGATTCCCGCCGATTGGCATCATGAGCCTCTCGTCCGTGTTGAAGCGCGCCGGGCACGAGGTCCGGCTCTTCGACCAGGCCAACCCGGACACGCCCAACGACGCGATCGTTGCCGAGGTCGGAGGCTGGAAGCCGGACCTGGTCGGCCTGAGCTTCCTCTCGACGACGAGCTATCCCCACGCGAAGATCCTGGCCCGCGCGCTGCGGGCGGCGCATCCGGACGTCAAGCTCGCCCTCGGCGGCGTCTTCGCGACGCTGAACGCCGACCTGGTCAAGCGCCAGGTGCCGGAAGTGGACTTCGTCTGCCGGGGCGACGGCGAACAGCTGATCCTCGACCTGCTCGATCACCTGGACGATCCCTCCGGAGTCGCCGGCGTGACGTGGGCGGAGCCCGACGGCACCTTGCGCCAGAATCTGCCGCGGCTCCTCGACCGGAACCTCGACCAGTGGCCCTTCCCGGACCGCGAGAGCCTGGATCTGGATTTCGTCGAGTCGATGCCGCTCGACGTGCCGGTGGTGCTTTCCCGCGAGCGCTACACGACCATGCAGACATCGCGCGGCTGCCCGTGGCCTTGCGTGTTCTGCGACATTCCGATCTTCAACGAGGGAAAGTGGCGGTCCCGAAGCCCCGAGCACGTCGTCGCGGAGCTCAAGCGGCTCGAGCAGGACGGCTACGGCTCCGTCTACTTCGTGGACGACCATTTCCTTCTGCAGCCCCGGCGCATCGAAGCGATCTGCAAGGGCATCGAGCGCGAGGGCCTGAAGATCAAGTGGGGCTGCGAAGGGCGTGTGGACTCTGTCTGCATGGACCTGTTCCCGGCGATGGCGAAGGCCAACTGCCGCACGCTCATGTTCGGCATCGAAAGCGGGAGCCAGAAGATCCTGGACCGCTTGAAGAAGGAGCAGACCCTCGCGCAGACCGAGGTCGCCGTCTCGGCCGCCAAGAAGGCGGGCATCGAGATCGTTCACGGGTTCTTCATCGTCGGCAACCCGGACGAGACGGAAGAGGACATGGTGGCGACCTTCCGTTTCGCCTCGCGGCTGCCGCTCGACACCTTCGCCTTCAACCGCCTCTGCGTCTACCGGGGCACGCCGCTCTGGCAGGAGTACCTGCAGCGCGGCCTCGTGAACGACCAGACCGACTGGTACAAGTACTTCAAGTGTTCTTCGATCGACCCGACGGTGCTGCCCGGCGAGGTCATCCATGCGATACGGTCCCGCGAGCTCAAGCGCCTGATCATCTACAAGTTCGTCCATTTCCCGCGCCAGGCCTTCCGGCTGATGAGCCGCCTGGCGAAATCCATGCCGGCGCGCGACATCCTCTACATGCTCGTGAAGCCGTTCCTGGGAAAGAAGAAGGGCCAGACGAAGGCCGAAGTCCTTTCGCGCGCCGTCGAGCACGACGAGATCATGAGCAGCGCCGCCGACCTGACTCAGGTCCCCGACGAGACCCTGGCGGCCGTCCTGGCGCCGGCCGGCAACCGGGAATCTCTCGCCTCCTAGGTTCCGCCCCGGAAGCTCAACCGGCCGACGTGATCTCCCACCGGACGCCGTAGCAGGCGGCCCGCAGGTCGCGGCTCCTCGCCGGAGGCAGGTCCCGGCTCTCGGGCATCCCGTCCCGAATGACGTGGACTTCGCGGATCCGGCTGGTGACGACCCGATTCCCGAACTCCAGGTGCAGGCCGCAGGCCGCGACGATGTCGTTCTTGATCACGGTGCCGCCCCACGTGCAGCCGGCGATCGAGATCCGGACCGGCGAGATGCCCTGGCGATCGAACCAGCCTCCGGAGATGCTGTACGTCGCGTCCTCGAGAACGGAAATGTCATAGACAGAGTTCTCCGTCTCGACGCGCAGCCGGTCGCCGCGGCGCAGGTCGGTCTTCCGAACGGACTGGCATCGCGGAACCTGCTCCAGGATCGCGTTGACGGTCCGAAGCCGGACTCTCGCAAGATCGCCCAGTCGACACCTCCCCGCGAGTTTCCCTACGCCGTGGAAGAGATCTTCTCGGCGGCGGGCGGGTTCGTGCGCATGTGGATCTCCGTGCCGCCGCGCTCGAAACGCACTTCGTCCATGAGCTGATTAATCAGGTAGATGCCGCGGCCGCCCGTGGAGAAGATGTTCTTGCCGACGATGGGGCTCGGGATCGCGGCGGGATCGAAGCCGGGACCGGGGTCGCGCACGACGATGAGCATCCCCCGCGTGTGGTCGCACGCGACACAGCACTGGACCTCCTTGGCGGGGTCGTGGCCGCTGCCGTGCTCGATCGCGTTGGCCAGAGCCTCGCGCAACGCGAGCTCGATCTCGAACTCGCGGCCCGCCGCGCACCCCATCTCGGAGACGATGCGCATGACGCTTTTGACGACGGGGGAAATGGCGTTGACGTCTCCGGGCAGCGTCAGGTCCATCTTGACAAGCAGGTCGCCGGTATCGAACTCGCAGCGCGAAAGCAGCTCTTCGGCCATTGTGCGCCCCCGTTGAAGTCGAATTCTAATCCCCGGGGGCGGTCCCGGGACCGCCACGTTTCGGCCAGGCACCGCCCCCGGGACGGGCGGGGGGAAAACCGGGAGTAAACCTCCGGAATCCGGGCCCGGCGCCGGCTCCTCGCGTATTCGCGCCCGTTCAGGCGGCGGCGCGGGAGGCGCCGCCCGCGGGAAGGGCCGCCCCCCAAAGCCGAAAATCCGCTGACGCTGCGTCATGTGCTCCTCCGCCCGAACGCTCTACAGTACGCTCGCCGCGCGATCCGCGGCGAGAAGGAGGTCTTCCGATGAGCACTGCCCGCATCTCGCGCCGCCGATTCGTGACCGTCTGCGGGAGCGCCGCCGGCGCGGCTCTGCTGGGGCCCCGTCCCGGCGGCTCCCGCGCGGAGGCGAGCCTCCCGTACGGCGCCCCGCCGGACCTCATCCAGCTCAACTCGAACGAGAACCCGTATGGCCTCTCTCCGAGGGCGCTCGAGGCTCTCACCCGCTCCGGGCGCACGGCGTTCCGGTATCCCGACGGCCAGGAAGATGAAGTCCGCAACGCGCTCGCACGGCTCCACGGCGTGCGCCCCGAGCAGATCGTTCTCGGCTGCGGCTCGAGCGATATCCTGCGCATGGCGGACGCGGCTTTCCTCGGCCCCGGCAAGGCGATCGTGGCCGCCGAGCCCACCTTCGAGGCCGTGCTCCTCTACGCCGGCGTGATGCAGTCGCGAGTCGTGAAGGTCCCGCTGACACCCGACTTCCGACACGACCTGCCGAAGATGGCGGCCGCCTGCGACGCGAGCACGGGGCTCGTCTATGTCTGCAACCCCAACAACCCTACGGGCACGATCGTGGGAGGCGAGGAACTGGCCGGGTTTCTCTCGAAGGCGCCCGCCTCGGCGGTCGTCCTGGTCGACGAGGCGTACCACCATTTCGTGGAGGACGCGCGCTACGGGAGCGCCCTCGATCTGCTCGGCCGGCACCCCAACGTCATCGTCACGCGGACGTTTTCGAAGGTCTACGGCATGGCGGGCCTGCGACTGGGTTACGCCGTCGCCTCCGAGGCGAACGCCGCATTGCTCGCCCGCCAGGCCTCCTGGAACAACGTCAACGCCGCCGCGCTCTCGGTCGCGCTGGCGCTCCTGGCGGACCCGGACCTCGTGCCGGCGCAGAGGCGGCGAACGAACGATACGAAGCGCTGGCTCTGCGGCGAGCTCGAGCGGGACGGCCGGCTCTACATTCCTTCGCAGGCCAACTTCCTGATGATCGGGGTGGGAGGAGACGTCGCCCCCGTCATCCGCGCGTTCCGGGAGCGCGGGATCCTCGTCGGCAGGAAGTTCCCGTCGCTGCCCGACTGGCTGCGTGTCTCGATCGGCACGAGCGAAGAGATGCGAGGCTTCCTCGAGGGCCTGCGGGCGATCGTCCCGGCCAGGGCCGCGGCATAGATTCAGCGGCAGGCTTCGGCGAAACTCTTCCCGAAGACCGACTCCCACCCCCGGTCGTAGCCCTCGCGCACCTCCCGGGCCCTGGCGCCCAGCTTCACCCAGCCGCGGTGCTCGAGCTCGACCCGCGTTCCCCCCTCGACCGGCGAGAAACGGACCTCGAGCTCCGTGGCCGCGGCCGGATCCTGTCCTGGATGCCAGGTGACGACGAGACGGCCGGGCGGCTCCCAGGCCAGCACGCGTCCCCACGGGAAGCGCTCCCCGTCGTCTCGGACCTCGCAGAGCTCTCCTCCCACGCGCGGCTCGATCACGACGTCGACCGCCCGTTGCTCGCTGATCGAGTGGGTCAGCAGCGGCCACCACCGGCCGATCCGCGCAGTGAAGATCTCGAAGGTATCCGCCACCGACCGCTTGACGGTGATCGCCTTGCGCACCGGAGCGATGTGGACGACCTCGGCCTCAACCTGCATGGGGACCTCCCTTCTCC
>JBOGJK010000626.1:0-5063 GCA_050745345.1 Thermoanaerobaculia bacterium | reverse complement strand
TTACGGTCCTGGTCTGTGCGGGAAGACCACCAACCTGCACCACATCTACGGGCGGACCGCCCCCGGCTCCCGGGGCGAGATGGTCTCCCTCGAGACGGAGACCGACCGGACCCTCTTCTTCGACCTGCTGCCGCTCGATGTCGGAGTCATCGGCGGTTTCAAGACCCGGGTCCAGCTCTACACGGTCCCCGGCCAGGTCTTCTACAACACGACGCGCAAGCTGGTTCTAAAGGGGGTCGACGGCATCGTCTTCGTCGCCGACTCGCAGCGCGCCATGAAGGAAGCCAACATCGAGAGCTACCAGAACTTGCGCTCGAACCTGGCCGAGATCGGCGTCAAGCTCGAAGAGCTGCCAATGGTCCTGCAGTACAACAAGAGGGATCTCGGCAACATCCTCGCGCTCGAGGAGCTCGAGGACACGGTCAACCCCGGCCGCGGCTACGAGAGCTACGAGGCCTGCGCCGTGCTGGGGCAGGGAGTTTTCGAGACGCTCAAGGCCATCTCGCGGCTGACGCTCCGATCCCTGAAGAAGCGAATGCTCGGCGAGGAGCGCCCCGTGCGGCCCACGATGGTGGCAACCGTGGCCGAGAGGACCGCGCCGCCCGCCCCCACCCCGCCCGAGGCGCCCCCGATTTCCGAGATCCTCGCGGAGCTGCGCGCGGCCCAGGAGAGCGCGCCGGAGCCGTCTGCCCCGGAAGAGATGCTCACGTACGAGGCGGAGCCGGAGGAGTCTCCGTCCGCGGAGTCACCGGGCGCGCCGGCCGGGTTCGACGCCGCATCGGTCGAGACGGTCCAGGAGTTCGAGGACGCCTTGAACTCGCTCGACTCTCCCCTGCCGGAGACCGAGAAGATCGCCGAGGAGGCCGAGATCGCGGAGGTCTCCTTCGCGCAGGCGCCCGAGCTCGAGCCGGTTTCCGCCGGGGACGTCAAGCACGTGAAGGTGCGCTCGAACATCGACATCCTCGCGGAGCTCGAAAAGCTCCGCAAGGACGCGACCGCCGCGCCCGTCGCCGACCGGCCGGCCAGGCGCCCAGCGCCGGGAATCTCGATCGACGATCTGCTCGCGTCGAGCTTGAACCATCGCAAGGAGATCAGCCGGATCTTCGAGCTCCAGGTGCCCCGCCAGGAGCTGTCGGGCGGCCACCAGGTCACCGTCGGGCTGCGCATCGAGGACCGCGAGCACAATCCCGTCGGCGAGGAGAAGACCTTCGCCATCGAGCTGCACACGCGCCCCGATCTCGAGAAGCTCTTGCTCTCCCTCAAGTTCCACATCTTCACCAAGTAGACCCCGGTGCCGGTGTCCTCCTTCAGGGACACGTGTACTACCAAAAAGGCTTTGCAACCCCCGAAAGGGGGGTTTACCCTTTCCCCAATGGTCAATCGAGGATCTCTCTTGAGGGGGAGAGACTGTTTCTTTTTTGGACTCTCTCTCTTCCTCGCGGGCTGCGCCTCCACGCCGGTGGAACGGTCGAAGGCGCCGGCGCCCCTCTCGCCGGAGCAGAGGGCGATCCGGAAGGCGACCGAGGAGTTCTCCGCGGGACGCGAGGCCGCCCTCTCGGGCGACTTCGACTGCGCGCACGACCAGTTCGACCGGGCGATCCGGACGCTCTCTCCCGAGGGCGCCCGGTCGGCGCCCTCGCCCGAGCTGCTCGCCTTCTCCTTCGAGATCTACGAAGGGATCCTCCGGTACGAGGCGCTGGCCTCCCCGCCCGAGGACGCCGCCACGGGCGAGGAAGCGGTGGCGCCCGAGCTCTCTCCCGTCGAGGCGCCGGCCGCCAGCGCCGAAGCGATCTCGAGCGCGCGGGAGGCCGTGGCCTCCGACACGCCGGGCATCACGTACGACATCCCGATCGTCGTCAACGACGCGGTGCTGAAGGTGCTCGCGACCTTCCAGGGGCAGCTGTCCGACATCATCGGCCGAGGTCTTGCCCGCTCCGGGCGATACGTGCCGATGATCCACCGGATCTTCCGCGAGGAAGGGATCCCGACCGACCTCGCCCAGGTCGCCCTGATCGAGTCCTCCTTTCTCCCCCGCGCCCGGTCGGCGAGGGCCGCGCACGGCATCTGGCAGTTCATGCCGCGCACGGGGCGGCAGTACGGCCTGACCTCCAACTCGGTCGTGGACGAAAGGAGCGATCCCGAGAAGGCGACGCGCGCGGCCGCCAAATACCTGGCCTACCTCTACGAGCTCTTCCACGACTGGTATCTCGCGCTTGCGGCCTACAACGCGGGAGAAGGCAAGATCCTCCGGGCCCAGGAGCGCACGGGCCTTTCCGACTTCTGGCAGCTCGCCGCCTCGGGCACTCTGCGCGCCCAGACGCAGAACTACGTGCCCGCCGTCATCGCCGCGACTCTGATCGCCAAGAACCCCGAGCACTACGGCTTCCGGATCGAGTACGAGCCGCTGCTCGAGTACGAGACAGTCAATCTGAACCGTCCCGTGAGGCTGCGGGACCTGGCCGCCGCAAAGGGGATCGTCCTGGAGGAGCTCGAGCGGCTGAACCCGGAACTGCGGACGGGGGTCACGCCGCGCCAGCCCGAAGGGTATGAGCTGAAAGTTCCCGTAGGCTCCCGCGAGGCGGTCCTCGTCGCGTTCGCGGCCGCGCCCACCGCCCCGCTGCCCGGGCCGCGGCGGCATGTCGTCCGGCGAGGCGAGACTCTCGCCTCCGTCGCGCGCCGCTATCGCGTCTCGGTCACGAGGCTCGCCGCCGCCAACGCGCTGTCGCCGAAGGCCAAGCTCGCGCGGGGCGAAGTGCTCGTGGTCCCCGGACGCCAGAGCTCGAAGGTGGCCGCCGGAACACCGAAGAAGGCAACCGGCGCCGCGGCCTCCGGGGGCGACGCCACGGCGGCCCGAAGCTACCGGGTCAAGGGGGGCGACACTCTCTACGGGATCGCCAGACGGACCGGAACGACGGTCGAGTCGCTCGTGGCAGCCAACAGCCTGGAGTCCCCCGAGAAGATCAAGCCCGGGGATCGGCTCGTGATCCCTCCGCGCTCCCGCTGACCGGCGCAGCTCCGTTTCGACTTGCAACCGTAAGCTTCGAGCCCTAGACTCCTTGCGTCCTCGTCCCCGCGGCCGGGCGTCTCCCTCGCACCCGAGGAGGTCCGATGCTCGCCCGCGTTCACTCCGCCGCCCTGCTCGGGATCGACGCCCGCGTGCTCGAAGTCGAAGTCGACGTCGGCAGAGGGCTGCCCTCCTTCACGATCGTCGGGCTGCCCGACGCGACCGTGAGGGAGGCGCGCGAGCGGGTGCGGTCGGCCCTGCGAAACAGCGGCTTGCCCTTCCCCTCCGGCGCGATCACGGTCAACCTCGCGCCGGCCGAGTGGCGCAAGGGGGGCGCGGGGCTCGACCTGGCGGTGGCGATCGCGCTGCTGTCGATCGGCGGGTGGCAGCCCCGTACGGCACGGCGCCGCGTCTTCATCGGGGAGCTCGGCCTGTCCGGGCAAGTGCGTCCCGTGCGGGGCGCCCTCTCTCTTGCCCTGGCCACCAGCGAGGCGGGGTTCGAGGAGATCGTCCTGCCGGCCTCCAACGCGCCGGAGACCGCCTGCGTGGATGGCCTCGGGGTCGCCGCGGTGCGGTCGCTCGCCGATGCCGTCGGGTACCTCTCGGGCGAGCGGCCGGAGCGGGAAAGGCCGGTTCTGCCGGCCGCGCCGCCGCAGGCCGTCTTCACCGTCGACTTCGCCGAGGTACGGGGGCAGGAGGTGGCGCGCCGCGCTCTCGAGATCGCGGCCGCCGGCGGTCACCACGTACTGCTCACCGGCCCGCCCGGCGCCGGCAAGACGATGCTCGCCCGCCGGCTCCCGACGATCCTGCCGCCCCTCTCCCGGCCGGAATCAATCGAGGCGACCCGGATTCACTCGGCCGCGGGAAGGCTGCCCGCGGGAGCGGGCCTTCTCGCGACACCGCCGTTTCGCGCCCCCCACCACGGCATCTCCGCGGCGGGGCTGGTGGGCGGAGGCGGCCGCCCCGCTCCGGGGGAGATCTCGCTCGCCCACCGCGGGGTCCTCTTCCTAGACGAGCTGCCGGAGTTCCGGCGCGACGTGCTCGAGGCCATTCGACAGCCCCTGGAGGAACGGCAGATCGCGGTCGTCCGGGTGGGAGGCGCCTTCGTCTTCCCGTGCGACTTCCTGCTGGTGGCCGCGATGAACCCCTGCCCCTGCGGCCATGCGGGAGACACCCGGCGGGCCTGCGCCTGCGACGACGGGTCGAGAGCCCGCTACACCCGAAAGATCTCCGGTCCCCTGCTCGACCGCATGGACCTGCATGTGGCCGTCCCCGCTGTCGAGTGGCGCGAGCTTGCCCGCAAGGCCTTCCCGGAGGCCTCCACCACGATCCGCAGGCGCGTCGGGGAGGCTCGCGAGCGAGCCGCCGCGCGTCTGCCCGGGATCGCGGCCTTCAGAAACGCCGACCTGCCGATCGGGGAGCTCGAGCGCTTCGCCGCGCTCGACACGGCCGGCCGGCGGCTCGCCGAGAGGGCCGTGACGCGGCTGGCGCTGTCGGTGCGGGGACTCCACCGCGCCTTGCGCGTCGCGCGCACGATCGCCGACCTGGAAGGGAGCTCGCGGGTCATGGCGTCCCACCTGGCCGAGGCGATCTCCTATCGGCGCAGGACGTTTCCTGACCTTTCGGGCAGGCTTGACAGGGTCCCGGCCGCTCCATAGGATGCCTTAGCGCTCCGATTCGGAGACATCCCCAATTGCACGGGGTGACAGGGACGGCCCTGTGGCGTACGGCGAGAGGTG
Source organism: Thermoanaerobaculia bacterium (assembly GCA_050745345.1). Classification (GTDB taxonomy): domain Bacteria; phylum Acidobacteriota; class Thermoanaerobaculia; order UBA5066; family Gp7-AA6; genus DATBFU01. Next base: position 320 of record JBOGJK010000626.1, on the reverse strand, counting down.
CGCCCGGGCCCCGGTGAGGAGAAGCGGATGAGTCGGTACAGCACGATCATCTTCGGTCCCCACGCCCGCGCCCGATTCCGCAAGTTCACCGTCTCGTCCCGCCTTCTCGCGGCCGGCGCCGCCGGCGCAATCAGCGTGCTCGCCTGCTCGATCGCCTTCGGATGGGCCTACCTTTCGACCGCCCGGCAGGACCGCGAGTACCGGCAGGCGATCGCGGAGAACGCCCGGCTACGCTCATCGACGAGCAGCCTCGAGCGGCGCCTGGCGGGGCTGTCCCGCCAGATCGAGCAGTTCGAGGACCGGACCCGGCGCCTGGCGAT
>JBOGJK010000625.1:0-2069 GCA_050745345.1 Thermoanaerobaculia bacterium | reverse complement strand
ATACTGCGCGATGAAGCGAACGCGCTGCCCGGCGCGCGCCGGCGTCATGAGGCCGTACGCGGTCAGCCACGACGCGGCGGCTGCCGCATCGATCTGCCCGTTGACGTACCGGCGCGCCGCTTCGTTTCCGGCATAGGAAAGCCCCTCGGCGAGCGCGCGCACGCGGGCGTAGCGCTCCGCCCGCGCCGGATCGAGGCCGGCGAGCGGAAAAAGGGTCTCCTGTTCGAAGGCGAGGCGCTCCCCGCCCGGGAAGGCCATCTCGATGCCGTAGTTGGCGCTTCCCTCGGCGATCAGCGACTCGGGCGAGAAGAGCGGGTAGACCTGGAACTCGATCCAGCCGCGGTCGCGTACGAGATTCTTTTCCTGAAGCGCGTTGTAGACGTGGTGCCCCGGGTATCCCTCGTGGCAGGCCAGATCGATCGCGCGGTCGATGTGGATCGGCAGGTCCGTGTTGACCTGGATCAGGCTGCGGTAGCTCCCCTGGTACCAGTTGTAGCCGCTCCACGGCTTGCCGGTGACGTACTCGACGGTGAAGCTCTCGCCCGCCGGCAGGAGGATTCGCCTCGACGTGCGCTCCCGGGCGGCGGCGATCGCCGCCCGAAAGACGGTGTCGAGCTTCTCGCGCGGGATCACGAGGTCCTGGCGAAAGGCGTCGTAGCGCTCGGTGAGCGCGCCGGGGCCCGGCAGCTCGGCCTCGAGGCGCGCGAGGAGAGCCTGAAAGTGCTCTTCGGTGTGGACGGGGGCCGCGGCATCGTAGAGCGCGCGCGACTCCTCGTCGAAGCTCATCGTCTTTCCGGAGAGCAGGTCGGCCCGCGCCGCCAGAGCCTCGAGTTGCCGGCCGAGGAACCGGCGCCGCTGGCGGTCCCTCTCGTCTCCCGAGTCGGGCATCGCAAGAACGAGTGTGGAAAGCGCCGCCGCCTCGGCCCGGATCTCGGAGAGCGGCCGCCGGGCCGCCTCGGCCTCGCTTTTCCACTCTGGCGGGCCGTAGTAGGCGTCGACGTAGTCGCGATCGTGCTGGCCCAGGGCGAGCGCCAGGCGGACATAGCGCTCCGCGGCCTCGTTCATCGGGCGGACACTATCGGAAACGCGCTCCGGGACAGCGGCGGGTCCGGGGGAGGAGCAGCCGCCCGCGAGCAAAGCGGCGGGAAGGAGGACGCCGACGGCGATTCGCGCGAGCCCTGACACGCTCTCCTGCCGGTCAACCCGAAAGTCGCGCCAACCGGTCGATCAGGTCCACGACGCGGTTGGAGTAACCCCACTCGTTGTCGTACCAGGAGACGACCTTGAGGTAGCCCTCCCCGTCCGCCATCGTCGAGAGCGCGTCGAAGATCGAGGAGCAGGCGTTCCCGATGATGTCGGAGGAGACCAGCGGCACCTCGCTGTACTCGACGATCCCCTTCATCGGCCCGGCGGCCTGCTCGCGCACCGCGTCGTTGACCTGCCGGGCGGAGGCCGGCCGGGCGAGGCGGCAGGCGAGGTCCACGACGGAGCCGTCTGGCACCGGGACGCGCATCGCGATGCCGTCGAGCCGCCCGGCAAGCCTCGGCAGCACCTTGCCCACCGCGCGCGCCGCCCCGGTGGTGGTCGGGATGATGTTCTGCGCGGCGGCGCGGCTGCGCCGCAGGTCCTTGTGCGGCACGTCGGCCAGGCGCTGGTCGTTGGTGTAGGCGTGGACCGTCGTCATGAAGCCCTCTTCGATCCCGCAACGCTCGTCCAGGATCTTCGCGATGGGCGCCAGACAGTTGGTCGTGCAGGAGGCGTTCGAGACGAGGCGGTGCCCGGGCTCGAGCGCGCCGTCGTTGACGCCGATGACGATCATGGCGTCGATCTCGTCCTTCGGCGGCACCGTCAAGACCACCCGCTTCGCGCCGGCCTGAAGGTGCCCCTCCAGCTTCGCGCGGGTCCGCAGGGCCCCTGTCGCCTCGACGACGATCTCTGCGCCGAGCGCCCCCCAGGGGATCCGCGCCGGGTCCTTCTCCTCGATCATCCGGACACGGCGGCCATCCACGGTCATCGAGTCGGCGTCGGTCGTGACCTCCTTGCCGAAGACACCCATGACGGTGTCGTAC
>JBOGJK010000624.1:0-2283 GCA_050745345.1 Thermoanaerobaculia bacterium | reverse complement strand
CACCGATCACGCCGGCTACGCGGCGTCAATCGAGCCGCTGCTCGAGACCGTGTCGGGACTCGAGCGGCTCGACTGGAGCGCGATGCCCCCAGCCCCCGAGACCCACTACGAGCTGAAGTACCGGGCGGAGGGAAGGCCGATCTGGCGGTTCCTGCTCTACCGAAAACCGTGAGCCGTAAACCGGGAACCGGAAACCGCGGCTCCCGCCACCGGTGTTGCCTCGCGGAGCTTACTCTGTCTCATCATTCCTCGGTTCACGGTTGACGGTTTCCGGCTCTATGGTTCCGGAGGGCGCAATCCCTCGAAGGACGTCACGCGTTCGAGGAAACGTACGAAATACTGCGTCCCGGAGACCAGCGCCACTGCGACCGCGATCCAGAGCATCGCCCTTCCGGCCACGGCGAAGATCTCGTGGCGCAGCGCCAGGATCAGGAGCGAGGCGGTGATGATCTGCGACAGCATCTTCGCCTTGCCCAACCCGGAGGCCGGGATCACGATGCCCTGGCCGGAGGCGATGGCCCGCAGCCCCGAGACCGCGAACTCGCGCCCGACGATGACGACCACCATCCAGGAGGGAGCGAGCCCCAGCTCGACCAGCGAGATGAAGACCGCCGAGATCAGCAGCTTGTCGGCAATCGGGTCGAGCAGTGTCCCAAAGGTCGTGACCTGGCCGTGCCGGCGCGCCAGCCAGCCGTCCAGGAAGTCGGTGGCGGTCGCCGTCAGGAAAATCACCAGACCCCACGCCTCGCGTCCGTCGAACTTCGTGAGGAGCACAACGACGAGGAAGGGAACGAGAAAGATGCGCAGGAGCGTGAGGGAGTTTGGGAGGTTGAGCCTCATGGAGTCGACAGTCCACAGTCTACAGTCGACAGAACCCTGCGTTTCCGACTGTTGACTGTCGACTGTCGACTGTCGACCACCCATAATATCCCCATGGAGCTGCCCTGCCCGGTCCACGAGGGCCGCCGGGCCCACCGCGGCTGCTTTTTCTGCCGAAAGCCAATCTGCCGACTCTGCGAGCTCAAGATGCGGGGGCATCTCTACTGCTCGCCACGCTGCGCGCGTGAGGACGGCCGCCTCGCATACTGGCGACCCGTGCGCGAGATTCTCGCGCGGCCGGTCCCGCCGAGGCTCGCTCTGGCCGCCCTGGCGCTCGGGGTGGCCGCGCCGATGTTGCTCGCGCTCAAGACCGTGGGAGAGCTCGACCGGCTGAGCCTGCAGGCTCCTGCCCCGCCGCCGCTCCGGCGCCCTCCCGCGGCGCGGATCGAGATGGTGGCCGAAGAACCCGCCGGGGCGCGCATCGAAGGGAGCGCCTCGCCGGGAGGCGCGGTTTTCCTGTTCGGTGCCGAGGGCTTCGTGGCTTCTACACCCGTCGCGCAAGGGCGCTTCCGCTTCGAGGGCGTGCGGGAGAAGGGACCCTATCGGGTCGGCATCCTGCCGCTCTCGGCTGAGGCAACGGCTCCGCCTCCGCTGCCGCCTGCGCCCCCGAAAGCCGCCGCTCCCGCCCCGGAGCCGGCCGCGCCAGCGCCCTCGCCGCCCCCGTCGGCCTCCCGTCTCCCGTCTTCCGCCTCCCGTCTTCCGTCTCCCGTCTCCCGTCTCCCGTCTCCCGAAGGTCTCTCCGTGCCCGATCTGACCCGCGGCCCCGCGGACCGACCGGAGATCGTCGTCTCCTTCGACGCCGGCTCTTCCAGCCGCGGCGCGCGCCAGATCCTGGACGCGCTGCGCGCTCGCGGCATCCGCACGACGGTCTTCCTGACGGGAGACTTCATCCGGCACCATCCGGACCTCGCCCGCCAGGTCGCGGCCGACGGCCACGAAACAGGCAACCACACGGACACGCATCCGCATCTGACGACGTATGCGCAGGACGGCCGCCAGTCAACGAGGTCCGGCGTCGACCGCGAGTTCGTGGCGCGGCAGCTTCGCACGACCGCCGACGCCTGGCGCGCGGCGACCGGCCGCGCGCTGGCGCCTCTCTGGCGCGCCCCGTACGGAGAGCACAACGGGCAAATCCGCCGGTGGGCGGCGCTCGAAGGCTACTGGCATGTGGGGTGGACGGGGGGCCGCGCGGGCCTGGACGGCCTCGACTGGGTCACCGACCCCGCGTCGCGCTCCTACCGGAGCGCGGGAAGGGTCGTGGATCGCCTCGTCTCGCGCGCCGAGAACGGCGGGATCATCCTGCTGCACCTGGGCAGCGACCGGGAGGACCCGGTGGCTCCGCGCGTGCCGGAGCTGCTCGACGCGCTCGCCGCGAGGGGGTTTGCCTTCGCGCGCGCCTCGGAG
>JBOGJK010000623.1:0-5414 GCA_050745345.1 Thermoanaerobaculia bacterium | reverse complement strand
ATCCGACCGAGGTCGCGGCCACGGCGGGCCGTCCGACGGCGCTTCCGGCCGAAGGGTCCCGGCGCGGTGTGGCGGCCGCCGTCGCGGCAGGCCTGCTCGTGATCGGCGCCGCCGCCGCCGGGTACTTCCTGCGCGCGCAAAAGGCCGCGCCGGGAGCGACGGTTCCGGCCCCGGCTCCCGCCGCAACGGCCGCTGCGACCGTCCCGGCCGAGCTACCCTCACCGGAGATCGGTGTCGACGCCCGGCCGCCCACACCGGTGCCCGCCACGGTGGTCGCCCTGCCGACGGCGGCTCCGGCCCCGAAGCGGTTCGAGGTGCAGTTCAGCTCGATTCCCCCTTCGACGCTCTACGTGGACGGCCGCTTGATCGGCCCCTCGGTGCCGGCCCGGCGCGTGCCGCTCGAGGAAGGCACGCACCGCTACCGTTTCGAGGCGCCCGGCCTTCCCCCATACGAGCAAGGCTTTCGCGTGGGCCCGAGCGGCGCCCCACCCGTCGCCTACCAGTTTCCCGTGGGGACTCTGGTTCTTCAGACCGACCCGAGCTGGATCGGCGCGTCGATCATCGTGGACGGCAAGTACAAGGCCACGGTACAGTCGGGGGCCGAGCGCGTGCGCCTCTCCCCCGGGACCCACCGTGTGATCGTGCTGCGGGAAGGGTTCTCCCCCGCCAACCGCGAGGTCTCGGTTCCCAACGCGGGCGAAGTGATCTGGGCCCCGGCTCCCGCCGTGCCCCTGGACCCGGGAGGTTAGATGCGAATCGGGATCGCGACCGCCGCGGCGGTGCTCGCGGCCGTCGGCCTCGCGGCGCAGGAGGCGCCCTCGAAGCTCGAGGCGGAAGCCAGGCGCGCCTTCGACTCGGGCCTGTTCGCCCAGGCCGGCGACAAGTACTCCCGCGCGGCCCAGATCGAGGGGCTTTCCGCGGACCGGCAGGCCGACCTGCGCCTGCAGGCCGCGTGGTCCTTCTACATCGGCGGCAACGCCCGGGCCGCTCGGGAGGCGCTCAAGGCGGCCTTCCAGGCGAAACCCTCGCTCGGCGTCGCCGGCGACCTCTACAGTCCCGACTTCGCCCGCCTGGCCCACGCAGTTCGCGCCGAAGTAACCGGGGCGCCCGAAGCGGCGCCCGACGTCACGGAGATCAAGCGCGAGGCGCGGGAAAGACTGCAGCAGGGCCGGACCGAGGAGGCGCTGGCGATCCTGAATCGCGGCGCCAGCGTCAACGACGCGGAGCTCCACCGGCTGCTCGGCGAGACCTATGACCGTCTGGGCCGCCCCGCGGAGGCGGACGCGGAGCGGCGGCGCGCGACCGACATCGAGCGGGGCGTGATCACTGCGACACCGATCGGCGGGCCGGCGCCGCCGGGATCGGTCCCCGTCACCGGCCCCGTCGCCGCCACAGCCTGGCTGCAGTCGGCCGAAAACCTGCTGCGCTCCGGGGACGCGCGGGGCGCAGAGGCCGCCGCGCGGCGCGCCATCGAGGCGGACCCGCGCAACGCCGACGCGCGCGGCCTGATGGGAGACCTGCTGCTCGCGTCCGGAAAGCAAGTCGAGTCCGAGCGCGAGTACACGGCGGCGACGGCCCTGGACGCCTCCAACGCCCGCTCGCAATACGGACTGGCGGTTCTGGCCGAGCGCCAGGGCAAGTGGAACACCGCGGGCAGCCTCTACCGGCGCGCGCTGGACCTGGCTCCCGGAAACGTGGCCGCCGCGTTGGGTCTGGGCCGCTCGATGGAGGAGTTGAAGGACCTGACCGCCGCGCGCCTGGCCTACGGGCGGGCCATCGAGATCGACCCCTCCTCGCCCGAGGCGCGCAACGACTTCGGCGTCTTCCTGACGCGCTCGGGCGAGCTCGACCGGTCAATCGAGGAGCTGACCCAGGCGGTGCGCCTGGCGCCCCAGCGCTCGGTCTACCACGAGAACCTCGGTCGCGTTTACCGCAAGAAGGGGATGCTCAAAGAGGCGGAGCGCGAGATGGCCGAAGCCTCGCGCCTCTCCCCCAACGAGATCGCGGTCTGGACGACGATCGGGGATCTCCGGCGCAAGCTGAAGAAGCCGGAGGAGGCGGCGACGGCGTACGCCGCGGCGTTCCACATCGATCCCGGAAGCGAGGAGGCTGCGACGGGGCTTGCGGCCTCGCTGGCCGAATCGGGAAAGCTCGCCGAGGCGGAAGCCGCCCTCCAGAAAGCGCTCGAGGCCAGGCCGGCTTCCGCCACTCTCTGGAACAACCTCGGCGTGATGCGCACGCGTCGAGGCGCCTACGCCGACGCGATCACGGCTTTCCAGAAGGCGCTGTCGATCAACGCGGGTCTGGCCCCCGCCAAGTCCAACCTCGAGCGCGCGGAGCAGCTGCTCGCGATCGAGCGGGCGGGCGGCTAGGGCAGGCCCTTGTGCACCGACCCGCGCCGGCGCGGGCGGCCGCGCTCGCCCTCGCCTTGATGGGCTCCGTGGCCCCGGCGCCGGAGGCCTACCGCCGCGAGATCGAAGAGTGGCGCGCGAGAAGGATCGAACGCCTGCGCGCGGAGGGAGGCTGGCTTTCGGTGGTCGGCCTCTTCTGGCTCGAGCCGGGAAAGAACGCCGTCGGAAGCGGCCCGGGCAACCGCGTCGTGCTCCCGGCCGGAAAGACGCCGGCCTTTGTCGGAACGCTCGACCGGCAAGGGGATGCGGTCACGCTCCATGCCGCGCCGGGATCCGGCGCGTCCTCCGGAGGAAGACCGGTCGTTGCGCTCCCGAGGCGCTCGGACGCCGACGGCGAGCCGACCGTCGTCGCCGTCGGGCCCGTCTCCTTCTACGTCATCCGCCGGGGGGACCGCCTCGGGCTGCGCGTCAAGGACAGCCAGAGCGAAGCGCGCCGCGATTTCCGCGGGATCGAGAGTTTCCCGATCGAGCCGAAGTGGCGCGTGGAGGCGCGCTTCGAGCCGTACGATCCGCCGAAGTCGATCCTGGTGCCCAACGCGCTGGGCAACCCTACGGGGGAGACGTGCCCCGGCGCCCTCCTCTTCGAGCGGGACGGAAAGATCTACCGGCTCGACCCCATTCTCGAGAAGGGCGAGACGGATCTCTTCGTGATTTTCGGCGATCGGACCAACGGGAAGGAGACCTACGGCGCCGGCCGGTTCCTCTACGCCGCTCCGCCCGTCAATGGCCGCACCGTCCTCGATTTCAACAAGGCCTACAACCCGCCCTGCGTCTTCACGTCGTACGCGACCTGCCCGCTGCCTCCCCCGCAGAACAAGCTGCCGACCCGCGTCGAGGCGGGCGAGAAGGCGTACGGGCACTGACACTCAACCGAGCGCCTCCAGCAGCTCCTCGACGATCCGCGCGGTCGCGCCCCAGATGACCATCTCGCCGTAGTGGTAGAAAAGCACCGGCTCCTCGCGCCCGGGAAGTCGTCGCTTCTCCAGCGCCGCGGGGTCGAGCAGCCCGGCCAGCGGCACCTCCAGCACTTCGGCGATCTCCGCCTCGGCCGGGCGGAAGACGTAGGGCTGCGGGATCGCCGCCACGAACGGCTCGACGTAGAAGTTGGTCACCGTGACCAGAGGCGAGAGTCTCCCCAGCGCGAGCGCGTCCTCGGGACAGATTCCCAGCTCCTCCTCGCTCTCGCGCAGCGCCGTGTGCCACAGCGTCGCGTCGCCCGGCTCCTCGGCGCCGCCGGGGAAGGAGATCTGGCCGCGGTGGTGCTCGACCGACTCGGTCCGGCGCGTCAAGAGGAGCCAGAGCGCGGGCCCCCGCATGAAGAGGGGCACGAGGACGCCGGCCCGGCGCAGCCCGTCCCTCGCCTCGAGCGGCGCCCGGTCGTGCCCGGAGAGGCGCTCCCGGACCTCCTCCATCCAGCCCGCCGGCCCCGGCGGCATCAGCCGGCCGCGGCCCGCGTGGAATCCGCGCCCGCCTTGAGAAACGCCTCAATCAAGGGCGTCAGCCCGCCGTCGAGGACGCGGTCGGTGTCCCCGGTCTCGTACCCCGTGCGGTGGTCCTTGACCATCCGGTAGGGGTGCAGCACGTAGGAGCGGATCTGGCTGCCCCACTCGATCGCCTTCTTGTCGCCGACCCTCTTCTCCTCTTGCGCCCGTCGCTCGTCCAGCGCCTTCTGGTAGAGCCGCGCGCGCAGCACCCGCATCGCGATCTCGCGATTTCGCCCCTGGGAGCGCTCGTTCTGGCAGGTGACAACGATCCCGGTCGGCAGGTGCGTGAGGCGCACGGCCGAGTCGGTCACGTTGACGTGCTGGCCGCCGGCCCCGCTCGAGCGATAGGTGTCCACCCGCAGGTCCTTGTCGGCGATCTCGATCTCGATGTCCTCGTCGATCTCGGGCGAGACGTAGACGGAAGCGAAGGAGGTGTGACGCCGCTTGGCGGCGTCGAACGGAGAAATCCGCACCAGCCGGTGCACTCCCATCTCGCTCTTCAGGTACCCGTAGGCGTGGTCTCCGACGACGTGCAGCGTCGCGCTCTTGAGGCCGGCCTCCTCGCCGTCCTGCCGGTCGATCAGCTCGACCTTCCAGCCGCGCGACTCGGCAAAGCGCGAGTACATGCGCAGCAGCATCTCCGCCCAGTCCTGCGACTCGGTGCCGCCGGCGCCCGGATGGATCATCACCCAGGCGTTGCGGGAATCCTCCGGCGCCCCCATCTTGAGGGAGAGCTCGAGCTCGTCGGCGAAGCTCGCGGCGGCGGCAAGCGACTCCCGGGCGTCCGCCTCGGCCGGCTCCCCCTCTTTCAGCAGCTCGGCGAAGGTCTCGAGCTCCCCCCGGAGGCTCTCGAGCCGCGCGGCGGTCTCGAGCTTCCTCTCCTGCGCGCGGGTCTGGCGGAGGGTCTCCTGGGCCTGCGCCGGCCGTGTCCAGAAGTCGGGGACCGCCGCCTTCTCTCTCAGCCCGTCGAGCGCGCTCCGCGCTGCGTCCGCATCAAAGGTAGCCCCGGAGCGAGGCGAGCCGCTCCGAGGCGCGGGAGAGGGCGGAAACCAGGTCGTCGCGTTCGGTCATGGTCGGGTCGGTTGTCGGCCGCTAGCCCGTGCGTCGCCGTAGCCAGCGGCCGAAGCCGAAGAGTAGCACGGCGAGCGCGCCGATGTCCGCCAGCGGCGGCAGCCAGTGGCCCCACCGCGTCCAGACCGTGTTCTCGCCCAGCCAGCGCGCCGTGCCACGCAGAATGCCGGCCCGGTCGCGCGGCAGCTCTCCCCGGATTCGCCCCTTCTCGTCCACGATGCCGGAGATGCCCGTGATCGCGGCGCGCAGCAGATACCGGCCGGTCTCGACCGAGCGCACGACGGCGCCGGCGAAATGCTGTTGCTGCGCGCCGGCCCGGCCGTACCAGGAGTCGTTCGAGATCGTGACGAGCAGGTTCGCGCCGAGGCGTCCCACCTGCTCGCGGACCAGGTCCGCGTAGAGAATCTCGTAACAGACGCCCACACCGATCCGCCGGGCAGCGCGGCCC
>JBOGJK010000622.1:0-6544 GCA_050745345.1 Thermoanaerobaculia bacterium | reverse complement strand
CCGGCCATCAGGCCCGAGGCGATGATGACGGCCCGCTCGCGCATGATCCGGCCCGCCTCCCCGCCGGCGCGCTCCGAGCGCTTGCCGACAAAGTGCGCAATCGCGCCGCCAACCAGCGCCGGCGTGTTCAGCTCGAGCGGCAGGTACATCCCCAGGGCGAAGATCAGCGGCGGAACCCGCAGCATCTCCATGCTGACAGCGATCATCGCGCCCGTCGCGAACAGGAGATAGGCGACCGGCTGGCGGCTCATGAAGCCCTCCACGAGCGCCTTCATGATCGAGGCCTGCGGGGACGCCAGGACGACCCGGTTGTCTCCCGGCGCCGCCTCGCCGAACTGGAACGTTTGCGCGAGAGCGACGATCACGAGGCCGACGACCACCGCGGACACGGCCACGCCGTAGAACTTGACCCGCTCCTGCGCCGCGGGAGTCGAGCCCAGCCAGTAGCCCGCCTTCAAGTCCGTAACGAACTGGCCGGAGACCGAGAGGGCCGTGCAGACGATGGCGGCGATCGCCATGACGAAGAACATCCCGGTCTTGCCCGACACGCCGAACTCGAGGAGCACGACCGAGGAGATGATGATCGTCAGCATCGTCATGCCCGAAACGGGGTTGCGCGCGGTCGTGGCGATCGCGTTGGCGGCGACCGACGCGAAGAAGAAAGAAAAGACGAGCGTGAGCGCCAGGCCCACCAGGGCGACGACGGCCGTCACGCCGAGGTTCCCGAGAAAGATCGCCACGGCGATCGCGGAGACGACGACCCCGACGAGGATCCTTCCGATGGCGACGTCCCGATCGGTCCGCTCTTGCCCGACCGCTTCGCCGTGCCGGAAGGCCTTCGCCGCGATCGAAAAGGAACCCACGACGATCCGGAGCGACTTGACGATGCCGAAGATGCCCGCGGTCGCGATCGCGCCGACACCCATGAACCGAACGTAACCGCGGAAGATCTCGGTTGCCGTCATCTTCGCGATCGGGACCGTCGCGGGATAGACGGTCGCGTCCGGAAAATGCTGGCCGAAGAACCAGATCAGCGGCACGAGCACCAGGTTCGAGAGCACTCCTCCGGCGCACAGGAGCGTCGAGGCGCGCAGCCCCATGACGTAGCCCAGGCCCAGGATGAACGCGATGGCGTCGAACCGCAGCACCATGCGCGCCTTTTCGGCAAGCGCCTGGACGGCCGGCACGAAGTGAAAGTCCACTGTTTCCTTCCACACCTGGAAGGTCGTCACGAAGAAATCGTAGACGGCGGCGATCCCGGTCGCTTCGAGCAGGAGCCTCGCCTGCGAGCCCCCTTTCTCGCCGGTGACCAGGACCTCCGTGATCGCCGTCGCCTCGGGATAGGGGAACTGCCCGTGCGTGTCGCGCACGAAGTAGCGCCGCAGCGGGATCAGAAACAGGACGCCGAGGCATCCGCCGGCCAGGCACAGGAAAATCGTCTGCCAGGGCCGGGGCCCGAGATTCAGGATGTACAGGGCCGGCAGCGTGAAGATCGCACCCGCGACGACCGCTCCGGAGACTCCGCCGATGCACGTGACGATCACGTTCTCGAGCAGCGTCGAGCGACGCCGGTAGACGCGCGCCAGCCCGATCGCGAGGATCGAGATCGGGATCGCGGCTTCCATGACCTGGCCGACCTTCAGGCCCGAGTATGCGGAAGCCGCCGTGAAGATAGCGCAGAGGAAGAGCCCCCAGAGGACGGAGCGGGCGGTCGCCTCGGGGGGGCTGGCTGAGGCGGCGACCACGGGACGGTACGCCTCCCCGGGCTCGAGAGGGCGGTAGGCGTTCTCCGGAAGGGACTTCGTCTCGGACTCGTCCATCGCTCCTCCCCGAGGCGTCGCAAGGCTTCCCGTGCGGCCTGCCGCGGTCGCGGAGTCTAATCGAGAAGCACATGGCACCGGGCAGCCCGGGCCGTTGTAACCTTCGAGGTCGCGGCCCACCGGAGAACGGGGTCCCATGCGGAAGAACCTGACCCTCGCCGCCGCGGCGCTCGGCGTCGCGGGAATCGCCAGCAGCTGCGCCCAGTCTTCGTCGGGCGGATCGGGCGACGCGGTGGAGCTGGGCATTCGCGTCGCCGCCGCTCTCGCCGCGACCCAGGCCGCAAAGAACGCCACCCCCGTGCTCCGCGAGGCGCCGCCCCCCACGCCGCTTCCCGCCACTGACCGGGACTCGCTCGAGGCTCTGATTCAAGCGTTCTACGGAGGCTTCTCGCGCGCCGCCGGCGCGGAGCCGGACTGGGGGCGGCTTCAGGCGCTCTTCCTGCCGGGCGCGAGCCTGAATCCTCCGCGCTTCCCGGGCGACCCGAGCTGGAAGGCGATCTCCTTCGAAGAGTTCCGCGACGCGTTCCACTCGGGGGCCCGTAGCGTCTCCGGCTGGGACGAAACGGGTTTCTACGAGCGTGAGATCGGCCGGGAGACGTCCGCCTACGGCACCTTCGTGCTCGTTCTGTCGGCCTTCGAGGGGCGCTTTCACAAGGACGACCCGAAGCCGTCTCTTCGCGGCGTCTACGGCATTCAGGCCGTCCGCCTGTCGGATGGCTGGTCGATTGTCTCTCTTGCCTGGGACATCGAGGGGCCCGACAACCCGATCCCCGACAGGCTGCTGCGCGGCCCGTAAGTCGGCGCCTTCGGCTCGCCCCTCACATCTCGATCTGCGCCCCCATCTCGACCACGCGCCCGGGAGGCAGGCCGAAGAAGAGGGTCGCGCTGCGGGCGTTGCGGGCCATGAAGGCGAAGAGCCGCTCGCGCCACAAGGCCATGCCGGGCCGCCGCGTCGCGAAGATGGTCTCCTTGCCGAGAAAGTACGTCGTGTCGGGCAGGCTGATCTCGAGCCCCGGCGACTCGACCCGCGCGAGGGCCGCCGGGATGACGGGATCTTCCATGAAGCCGTAGTGCAGGACGACGCGATAGAAGCCGGAGCCGAGCCGCTCGGCCTCGATCCGGTCGCGCTCGTGCACGTGCGGCATCGCCTCGGTCAGGATCGTCAACAGCACGACGCGTTCGTGCAGAACGTGGTTGTGCTTCAAGTTGTGGAGGAGGGCGGGCGGGACCCCTTCGGCGGTACGGGTCAGGTAGACCGCGGTGCCCGGCACGCGGACCAGCTTCTCCGTCTCCTCGGCGAGGAACCGCTCGAGCGGTGTCGTCTCGCGGCGGAGGCGTTCGTTCAAGAGCCGGCGCCCGGTCCGCCACGTCGTCATCAGCGTCAGGACCCCCGCCGCGACGACGAGCGGGAACCAGCCGCCGTGCGGAATCTTCAGGGCACTGGCACCGAAGAACGCGAGGTCCGGCACGAGAAAGAGCGCGAGGAGCCCCGCGCCGGCCCGGCTCCAGCCCCAGCGCTCCCGGGCGACGAGCACGAGCAGGACCGTCGTGATGGCCATCGTCGCGGTGACCGCTACACCGTAGGCCGCGGCGAGATTGCTCGAGCTGTGAAAGCCGAGAACGAGCCCGATCGTCGCGAGCATCAGCACCATGTTGACCGCGGGGACGTAGATCTGCCCGAGCTGGCGCTCGGAGGTGTGCTCGATCAGGAGCCGGGGCGAGAAGCCGAGCTGGACCGCCTGCCGCGTCAGCGAGAAGGCGCCGGAGATCACGGCCTGGGAGGCGATGACCGCCGCGGCGGTCGCGATGCCGACCAGCGGGTAGAGCGCCCAGGGGGGCGCCAGCCCGTAGAAAGGGTTCTCGGCGCTGCCGGGATCGGAGAGCAGGAGCGCGCCCTGTCCGAAGTAGTTGGCGAGCAGGCAGGGAAGCACCAGGGCGAACCAGACCAGTCGGATCGGCCGCGCGCCGAAGTGCCCCATGTCGGCGTAGAGCGCCTCGCCTCCCGTCACGACGAGGAAGACGGTGCCGAGAGCGAGGAAACCGTGCCACCCGTTGTCGAGGAAGAAGGCCACCGCGTGCGCCGGGTTCACGGCGGCGAGCACGCCCGGCTCCCGGACCACCTCCCGCAGGCCGAGCACGGCGATCGTGACGAACCAGAGGAGCATGACGGGCCCGAAGATCGTGCCGACCTTTGCCGTCCCGCGCCGCTGCACCAGGAAGAGGCCGATCAGAATCACGACGGTCACCGGCTCGACGAAGCGTTCGAAAGCCGGCGTGGCGATGCGAAGGCCCTCGACCGCCGAGAGCACGGAGATCGCCGGCGTGATCATCCCGTCGCCGTAGAGCAGCGCCGCTCCGAACAGCCCCAGCAGGAGGAGCGCGCGCCCGAGGCCTTTGGGTCTTGCGCCCGGCGGGCGCGCCAGCGCCATGAGCGCGAGGATCCCCCCCTCCCCGCGGTTGTCGGCTCGCAGCACGAAGATCAGGTACTTGACGCAGATCACCAGGACCAGCGACCAGAAGACCAGCGACAGCACGCCCATCACATTGCCGGGGGTGGCGGGAAGGGCCTTGGGGCCGTGGAAGCACTCGCGGATGGCGTAGAGGGGGCTCGTGCCGATGTCGCCATAGACGACGCCCAGCGCCGCGACACCGAGGAGGGCCAGGTAGCGGCCTGCGGGAAGGCCCTCGTGGGAGGGCTCCGGCCCCTCCGGGACCCCCTGAGACCTGGCTTCCAGGCCGGAGCGTGTTCGGCGCTTCACGGCGCCTAGTCTGCCGCAAGAGGGGCCGCCGCGCGGGGGCTTCTCACCCCTTGAGCCGCGGGGCCCGCGGGCCTATGCTCTGGGGAGCGAAACCTAGGAGGAGCTTCCGCAGCGCCCTGCTGCCTCGGAAAGGAGGAGCCGCATGAAACCCATCAACTGGGGTCGGGTCATTCTGGGCGGGATCGTGGCCGGCGTCATCGTCAACATCTCGGAGTTCGTCCTGAACGAGGTCGTCCTCAAGAAGGCGAACGAGGAGGCGATGAAGGCCCTCGGGAAGTCGATGCCGACGGGTGGCGGAACGATGATGGTCTGGATCCTCTGGGGCTTCGCGCTCGGGATCGTGGCCGTCTGGCTCTACGCCGCCATCCGCCCGCGCTTCGGGGCCGGTCCCGGCACGGCCGTCAAGGCCGGCCTGGCGGTCTGGGTCCTGGCGTACCTCTTCTCGACTGTCGCGTTCGTCAACCTGGGAATCTTCCCGTTCAACGCCCTGGGCTTCATCTGGACGCTGGTCGAGCCGGTCGTCGCGACGGTGGTCGGCGCGTGGCTCTACAAGGAGGAGGCGGCGTAGGACGCGCCGAAGCGTCCGCCGTTCGCGCGGGATCGCCCCGCGCGGGAGGAGCTCATCGGGCGCGGGCTCCGGGCCCCCGCAGCGCGCGGCCCGGAGCCGCGCCGGTGTGCTCGCCGTCCTTCAAGACCTGCACGCCATTGACGAACACGTGGCGGACCCCGACCGCGTACTGCTGGGGCTGCTCGAACGTCGCCCGGTCGGCGATCGTCGCGGGGTCGAAGACGACGGCATCGGCGAACATGCCGGGCTGGAGGAAGCCGCGCCGATCGAGGCCCAGGTTGGCCGCCGGTAGTCCCGAGAGCCGGCGGATGGCTTCCGCGAGCGGGATCAGCTTCTCCTCCCGGACGTACTTGCCGAGTAGCCTCGCGAAATTCCCATAGGCACGGGGGTGGGTGGACGACTTTAGGAAGACGCCCTCCGGCGCCATCGACGGCGCGTCCGAGCCGAAGGAAACCCAGGGCTGCCGAATCTGCTTCCTGATGTTGTCTTCGGACATGAGGAAGAAGACCGCGCCGACCTGAGCCTTCGATTCGACGACCAGATCGATCGCGGTTTCGACCGGCTCCTTCTGCCGCTGCTTCGCGACTTCCCCGAGAGTCCTTCCGGTAAGGGGCTTCATCGGCTCCGGACCGAAGCTGACCAGCAGCACGCGCTCGGGCGATCCGGCCAGCTGACAGAGGTTCTCCCAGTCGCGTCCCGGCTGCCGCATCTCGTCCGAGATCTTGCGGCGCGTGCCGGGCTCCTGCAGCCTTCGGAGCAGCGCCTCTTGCCCCCCATCGTGGGCCCACGGAGGGATGCAGGCGTCCAGGCTCGTCGCGCCCGCCGGATAGGTGTACATGTCGGCGGTGATCCGGAGCCCCTGGCGGCGGGCGCTCTCGACGCGGGCGACGACCTGGTCCATCTTGGGCCAGTTGGCTTCCCCTCCCGCCTTGAGGTGATAGATCTCGGCTGGCAGACCCGCCTCGCGGCTGATCCGGATCAGCTCGTCCACCGCTTCGAGGAGCTGGCCCGCCTCGCTGCGCATGTGGGAGATGTACTTGCCCTGATACTTCGCGGCGACCTTGCAGAGCTCGATCAGCTCCTCGGTGCGGGCGTAGTTGGCCGGGGCGTAGATGAGGGAGGACCCGATGCCCAGGGCCCCCGCCTCCATCTCCTGGCGGACCAGCTCGCGCATCCGGTCGAGCTCCTGCGGCGTCGGCGCCCGCTTCTCGAAGCCCACGACATGGGCGCGCAGCGTCGTGGCTCCGACGTAGGAGGCCACGTTCTGGGAGATCCCCTTCCTCTCGAGGAAGGCCAGATACTCCGCCAGGGTCGTCCAGGAGATGTCGTAGTGGAAGTCGGTCTGTTGGGACTCGAAGAACGTCTTGAGCCGTTCGTTCAAGGGGCCCATCGAGAAC
>JBOGJK010000621.1:0-4643 GCA_050745345.1 Thermoanaerobaculia bacterium | reverse complement strand
GACCTGGAGCGACGCCTCGAAGTTCATCTTCGGGAAGTCGTAGGTGAAGACCGAGTACTGCGCCATGACGAGCGCTTCGGCGTTGTACTTGCCCTCGCCATTGACCGGGCTCTCGTGGTTGACCGAGACGCCGGCAAGGGCGATCAGCTGCGTCCGGTTGGTCTGGATCAGTTTGCGGCCGGCGCCGACGCTGGCAAGCACCCGGAGATCGAGCCCCAGGTCCAGGTTGCGGTCGAGGCCGATGGCGGTTCCGGCGATCCAGCGGTTCTTGAGGAACCTCGTGTAAAAGAGGGAAAACGCTCCTCTCTGCGACGCGGTGACGTCTTGCTGGCGGGAGAAGAACATCGAAAGGGCCGACGCGATCGCCCAGTTGCGCATGCGGTACGTGGCGTCGGTGTTCAGGTTGAACTGCACCAGTTGCGATGCCTTCGTGTAGTTGAAGCCGAGGTCGAGAGTGCCGTCGATGCGGCGCCAGAAGGTTCTGCGAATCGGATCGATGCGGTAGACATCGAGGAACTCGACGGTGACGATGCCGGGCCCCGAGACGATGGCGAGCTTGCCGGGCGGCTCCGAGGGCGCGAGCACGCCGAGCTCGTGGGCGCCGTTGGTCAGCTGGACGTCGAACATCGTCGCCGAGGTGATGCTTCGGATCTTGTTCCACTTGATCGAGACGTCCCCTTCGTTGTCCGACTGAACCGTGAGGCGCCCGGCGTTGTACGAGCGGATCTTCCCGGTGATGCGGTCGTCGTTGATCAGGATGACGACGTCCGCGACAGGGGGAGCCACGTCCTGGGCCGCGGCCGGAGAGGCGATCCCGGCGAGGAGCATGACGCTCAACAGCCCCGCGAGACGGCATCGCATCACCCGGAATCTTGCTCCCTCAGAAGGCCGCTCGACCGGCCGCGTCGAGGAGAGGGACGCCGCGGGCCGGGCAGGCCGCCGCGGCGGCGGCGCGAGCGCGGCGGTGACGCGGCGCGGACATGCCCGACCTCCCTTCTCCCGGCGTGACGATCGGGGAGCATCTTATCCAAGGGGCGTCCGACGGCGCGCGCGGCGTTCTTACGGCGTCGATCCTCTGCCCGGGCAGCGGCCCGCCCGGATCGTAGATGCCCGTGAGGACCAGGGCATCGGGCGTGCGTGCGGACCGCGGCGGCCCGACCTCCTTCCACGTCTCGGGCAGACGCGGGTGGATGGAGAGCGGGACCTCGCCTGAAGTGGGCTTCCTGAAGAGGACCCGGACGCGGCCGTCCGCGGTCTCGGTGAGATCTCGAGGTGGCCGGGACGAAGCTCGTGGGCGTCGAGCCTCGCCCCGGCGCCGAGCACCCCGGCGATGCCGAGAGCGAGGAAGAGCGCTCTCTTCATCTACCTCTGGCCAGGCGATTCGGTCTTGCCGTCGGCGAGCCTGTGGAACACGACCTCGAACTGCTGGTTCTGGACGAGCTGGTGGTAGATGCCCCAGAGCGTGTCGCTTCCCGGGTCGTAGGTGAGGGTGTAGTAGCTGCCGGGGTAGTTTCGGTCCGACATCTGGACGAGCACCTTCAGTCTCCCCTCCACGTGGCGCGATTCCGCGCGGGAGACCTGGATCGGGTTCGGGTTCAGGTAGCTCGCCTCGAGCGTTCCGTCGGGAGCGGCGCTCTTGATCCAGATCATGTAGTCCCAGTCGCTGCGCATCCACCGACCGACGAGCTTCTGGACATCGGTCACGCCGGCGGAAGGCGCAGCCGCGGTCGGGGCCCCGGCCGTCACCGCCGGCGGGGCGGAGGAGACCGGCTCCTCGGGGCGCCGCTGGCAAGCCGGCGTGGCGGCGACGGAGAGGAGAAGGGCCAGAAAGGCCGAGCTCTTGACGGGAGATCCTGAGCCGCCCACGGCTATTGTTCGAAGGGAAAGACCTTCTTCCAGTCCTTCTTCATGTCCACGACGGTCCAGCCCTTCGCCGCGGCCTCGTCGAGCGCGAGGTCTGCGCTGCGGCTGACGCGACGAGGCCGATTGCGAGTACGGGGAAGAAAGAACTCGGCTTGCGGAATCGCATCAAGGCCTCCTACACGATACAGCCTCCACTCCGCAGCGGAGACGGAGCGGGGAGCCCTCTGACGAGGCTCAATATCACGTAAGGCTCGGAAGGAGGGCCCCGGTCCAGGCCTTGTGCGGGCTCACGAGAGAGCTGACAGGGTGCTGAAAAAATGGATGCGGGCATCGTGTCCGGGGCTGGGCCGCAGGCGTTCGCTACGCGAACGGCAGCCAGAAGTTTCTAGCCCGGAGCCGCGCATCAACCCTCCGGTCTCGAGCCGATGAAACTCTCGGCTCTCGTCGGGCGCGTCGAGCGCCCCCTCAGACACCTTATCGCTCCTCGACGATGCTCCCGCATCGCCGTCGTCGCGCTTCCTTGCATCTGACCCCGCGGCGCTCGCAACGCCACCCCACACCCTTACTTCGCCTCCCCCCGCACGGGCAGCCGCTGGACGAACTGCCAGCCGAAGCGCCCCTTGATGCAGAGATGTCCGCTGGTGACCTCGTGGTCGAGGGGCGAGGTGACGCGCACGATCTGGTTGTCCTGGACGCGCAGCTCGAGCGTGCAGCCGACACCGCAATAGGGGCAGATCGTGTCGGTGACCGTCTGGCGGGACTCGTCCCAGCGCTCCAACTTGCGCAGATCGGGCTCGCGCTTGAACATCAGGGCGCCGGTCGGGCAGACGCCGATGCAGTTGCCGCAATAGACGCAGGCGGAATCGGGAAGCGGTGTCGCGTACTCGGTCGAGATGCTGGCGTCGAAGCCGCGGCCGGCCACCGCGATGGCGAACGTGTTCTGGGCCTCGACCCCGCAGGCCTGGACGCACTTGTAGCAGAGGATGCAGCGCGCGTAGTCGCGCACGTAGAGGTCGTTGTCGATTTTCACGGGCTGCGCGACGGTGGCCGTGTCGCCGGACGGCGCGCGGTGATGTCCGGCCGGCGCCCGGTCGCGCTCGCCCTCCTGCGCCGGCGGCTTCTTCGCGCCGTAGCGCGCCGGGTCGGCGCCGTAGCGCTCGATCCAGCCGCGGAGGTCGCCCGAGGCGCAGGAGAGATCGACCGACGAGTCGAGGAACTCGAGCACCATCTTGCGGGAGAGGCGCACGCGCTCGCTGTCGGTCTTGACCGCCATCTTCGGCTCGACCGGCCGCGAGCAGGCCGGCACGAGGACCCGTGACCCCTCGACCTCGACGACGCACACCCGGCAGACGTTGACCGGCGTCAGGTTCTCGAGGAAACAGAGGGTCGGCGTATCGATGCCTTCGCGCCGGCAGGCCTCGAGGATGGTCGTTCCCTCCGGGACGGTAACGCTCTTTCCGTCGATCGTCAGCTCGACCGGGCGCCTGGAGTCGACGCGGCGGTGGATCGGGATCATGCCGCGAAGACTCCCAGCTTCCGGATCGCCGACTGCACGGCACCCGAGGCCGTCTGGCCGAGGCCGCAGATCGAGGCGTCGCGCATTGCCTGCGCGATCTCGTCGAGCAGGGCGACCTCCCGCTCTCTCGAGCCCAGCGGCCTGCCGGCCGAGAGCCGCGCGACCAGCTCCTCCTGCCGCTGTGTCCCGACGCGGCACGGAACGCACTGCCCGCACGACTCGTCGCGGAAGAAGGCCGCGATGCGGCGCACCGCGTCGGGCAGGTCCGCGCGGTCGTCGAAGACCATCACGACACCCGATCCGAGCGAGGCGCCGATCGCCCGCGTCCCCTCGAAGGTGAGCGGCGTGTCGAGCTCGTCCGGGCCGACGAAGGAGCCCGCGGCGCCCCCGAGAAGGACCGCCCTGATTGTCCGTCCGCCGGGAACGCCTCCCGCCAGCTCGATCAGTTGCCGCAGCGTCGCTCCGAAGGGGACCTCGTAGACGCCGGGCCGCGCGACGTTTCCCGAGAGGCAGAAGAGCTTGGGTCCCGTGGACTGCCCCGTCCCGATGGCGGCGAACGCCGCGCCTCCCTTGAGCACGATGTCCATCACGTTCACCAGCGTCTCGACGTTGTTGATCACGGTGGGCTTGCCGAAGAGCCCCTTCTCGACGGGGAAGGGGGGCTTGTTGCGCGGCTCCCCGCGGAAGCCCTCGATCGAGTTGAAGAGGGCGGTCTCCTCGCCGCAGATATACGCCCCGGCGCCGCGGCGCACCTCGATGTCGAAGCGCAGCGGGGAGCCGAGGATCCGTTCGCCCAGAAAGCCTCGGGCTCGCGCGGCGGCGGCGGCGGCCGACACGCGCTCGCTCGCCAGCGGGTACTCGCCGCGGACGTAGAGATAGCCCTGCTCGCACCCCGTCGCGTACGCGACGATCGTCATCGCCTCGACGATCGCGAAGGGGTCCTCCTCCATCAGGACGCGGTCCTTGAACGTGCCCGGCTCCGACTCGTCCGCATTGCAGACCAGGTAGTGGGGCCGCCCCGGCTGCTTCGCCACGGCCTCCCACTTGCGCCCGGCGGGGAAGGCCGCGCCGCCGCGTCCCTGGAGCTTCGACTCGAGCGCCTCACGGATCACGTCCTCGGGACCGAGCTCGAGCGCCCTGCGCAGAGCCTGGTACCCGCCATGGGCGCGGTAGTCGTCGAGGCTCTCGGGACCCACGCGTCCGACGCGGCGCAGGAGCCGGAGCCCCGCGCGGCGGGAATCCTGAGTCTGCGGTGCGGAGGGGG
>JBOGJK010000620.1:0-2482 GCA_050745345.1 Thermoanaerobaculia bacterium | reverse complement strand
GCCCACGAGCGGACCGCTCCGCATGACCGAGGCGATCACCTTCTCGGCGGCGCGCGCCTCGGCGAGCGCGCGCTCTCGCGTCAGGTTGGCGACGGCGTTCAAGGCCCGCCCCTCGGTCTCGAGCTTGGCGAGCGACGCCTCGGCAAGAGCCACCGGCGAGAGCTTGCGCTTCTCGATCAGGGGCGCGACGTCGGCGACGGTCGCGGAGAGCGCTTCCTCGGGAGTCACTTCTTGGCGAGAAGCGGAGCGAAGTAAGTGGCGGGCTCGCTGCCGATGGGGATCTCCATGGCGTCGAGCCGTTCGATGCTCTTCTGCAGCCGCGAGACGGAGCGCGCAAGGTCCCCGCGTCGCTTCTTCTGTGCGGGAGTGAGACGCTCTGCGGGGCGTGAATCACCGGCGGTCCGGCAGCCGAGCGGCCCGGCCGCCAGCGCCGCGGGAGCCGCGACCAGGATCTTCGTGACGGCGCGTCGCGTCAGTCGGCGTGTCATGGGCGTTCTCCGAAATCCGGGCGAGTTTACCAAGCGTCCGCTTCGGGATTTAATGGGCGCGCCGATTGGAGCAACGAGCTGAAGAACATCCTCTATCTCCACGGATTCGCCTCGTCCCCCCAGGGGAGGAAGGTGACGGCGCTGCGGGAGCTTCTGGCGCCACGGGGCTTGCGGGTCGTCGCTCCGGACCTCAACATCCCATCCTTCGAGCGGCTCGACTTCAAGGCGATGACGAAGCTCTCCTTCTGGGAGGTCAAGAGGCACCTGCCGGCCGTCGTGGTGGGAAGCTCGCTCGGCGCGATGGTGGCGCTGGCGGTTTCCCGGATCGCGCTCAGGGCGCCGCTGGTGCTCATCGCGCCGGCGCTGGGCTTCGGCTCCCGCTGGCTCGAGAAGCTGCCGCCGGGGGATCCGGTTCGCTTCTTCCATCACGGGGCGGGACAGGAGATGGCCGTCCATCGCCGCTTCTTCGAGGAAATGTCTCGGGTAGACGCCGACCGCGATCCCCCGGAGGTTGCCGTCGTGCTCATGATGGGTCGTCGCGACGAAAGCGTTCCGTTCGAATCGGTGGCCGAAGTCTGGCGGCGCTGGGAGGCTTCGGGCCGTCTGTCCCCCGGCTCCCGCTTCGTCGAGATCTCGGACGGAGACCACGGCCTCCTCGCCCACGTAGACCGAATCGCCGACGAAGTCCTCGCCCTATCGGAGGCTCCGCGCTCCTAGCGGTCTGCGGAAATGGATGTGGGCGCGGCTCCGCCCCGGCGCGGCAGCCTGGGCGAGTCACCCGAGGTCCTGAAGGACATCGTCGAGGAGGATAGGCTCACAGGGTCGTTGAGGAGACGACCTGAGCGCCGCGGCAAGACGCGCATTCGTCGCGGACGACGATCCCTCCGTTCGGAAGGGTCTGGCGCGCCCTGTGCGCGCGGCCGGCCTCGATCCGGTGAGCTCTTACTCGCGAGTCGGGAGGCGTCCACGAAACCCGGTCAACCCCGCAGTGGCGTTAGGGCGGCAAGCAGCGCGGTGCTCGCTGGGGCCGGGTGTGGTAGAGCCACCACAGGTGCAGATTCATGCTCAAGTAGTAGAGCGGATGGGCTCGGTTCGCCCAAAAGCGCTTGCCAATCGACGACCAGGAGTAGAACTGGCGGCGAAACTGGTCGTAGTGCGTCTCGACCTCCGCCTTGCTCATGGTGGGATGCCGCCACACCATGTTGGTGCCCGTGTACTGGCCCCAGCGAAAATCCACGATCTTGTTGTCTCGCCGAGCCTCGGCATATGTGACCGAACCCGGGAAGGGCGTCAAGATGCCGCAGTTGACCATGGCCAGGTGGTTCTCGACCGCGAAGTCGAGGACCCTGTCGAAGGTTTCGGGCGTGTCCTCCTCGAAGCCGAAGATGAACGAGCCAACCACATTGATGCCCGCGCGGTGCATCTTGCGGATGTTTTCCTCGTAGTTGCGGACTTTGTTGAACTGTTTGTGGGCCGCGTTCAGGGTTTCCTGGTCCACACTTTCGATTCCCACGAACAGACTGACGCAGCCCGAGCGGGCGGCTAGCTTCAGCAGTTTGTCATCGCGGCAGATCAATTCCATGGAGCCCTGGCTGCCCCACTTGACGTTGAGCGGAACGAGTGCCTCGCACAACTCGTAGGCGTACGACTTGGAAAGGAAAATATTGTCGTCTACGAAGAAGAGACGCCTGGATTTGAAGCGCTTGATTTCCTCCACGACCTGCTCGACAGGGCGGGTGCGGAACTTCTTGCCGTACATCTGCGTGACCGTACAGAAATCGCAGCCCAGCGGGCAGCCGCGGCCGGCTTGGATGACCTCGCTGATCGTGCCTTTGTGGTGATTGCGGAAAAGCTCCTTGCGAGGCATCGGCATGTCCTTGAGGTCAATGAGCTGGTCGGAACGGTAGACCGGCTTGAGCTTGTCGGCCAGAAAATCGGCCATTAACTCATCCCAGACCATTTCGGCTTCGTTGACCACAACCGCGTCAAAATGC
>JBOGJK010000619.1:0-7232 GCA_050745345.1 Thermoanaerobaculia bacterium | reverse complement strand
GAGCCCTCCCTGGGGAGGGGCTTGGTCTCCCGGCAGAAGCCCGAGTAGGCCGGGTTGCTGAAGGAGCAGGCAACGGTGCGGGACCGCTCCGAGGACTCCGCTCCGTTTCCGGGAGCGGCGACGATTCCGACAACGGTCACGACCAGGAGGGGTACGACCAGGCTTGCGTTGCGGCGTCTCATTGCGTCCTCCTCATCTGTCCTCGTGAAGGCGCGCGACCGGAAGGATGCATCGCGATGCGATCGACCACGCCCCTTCCGGGCTGTCACGAACTTGTCCAAAGTCGAGGCTCGGCTGGCGCCGGCGCCCCGAAAGCGGCGAGGTGCTCGGTGTCCCTACTCCCCGGTCGTCGGATCGATCATCTCCTGGATCCGACAGATCCGGTTGGCGGGGAAGTTCCCCAGCCGGGCGTGCTCGCGGATCGCCTCCTCGTCGGCCGCGATGTAGACGCAGTAGAGCTTGTCCCCGGTGACGTAGCTGTGCAGCCACTGGATCCGCGGGCCGACTTTCGCGATCGCTTCGTTGGACCGGCGAGAAGCGGCCTTGATCTCCGGGCCCGAGAGCTTCCCGACCCCCGGCATCTCCCGTTCGATCACGTACTTGGGCATGTCTTTCTCCTTTCGAGAGCGGGGCCCCCCGCTACGGCGCGAAGGCCTCCGCCAGAAAAGCCTCGAGCTCCCGCTTGTGCACCGAGGCGTTGCCGGTGGCCGGAGACGCCGAGGCCGGGCGCCCGACGTACCGCAGCGCAACTGCCGCGGGCAATCGCTCCGCGAGAAGCGGCCCAACGAACGAGAAGGCGCCCATGTTCCTGGGCTCCTCCTGGACCCAGACCGCTTCCCGCATCGCCGGATACCCGGCGATGACGCCGCGCAGCCGCTCCGCGGGAAACGGAGAGAGCTGCTCGACCCGCAGGATCGCCGCGCGCCGGCCGCCGCGCTTCTCCCGGTCGGCGCGCAGGTCGTAGTACACCTTCCCGCTGCAGAAGAGGAGGCGCTCGATCGCGCCGCGGTCGCCGGTCTCCGGATCGTCCAGGCAGACCCGGAAGCCTCCCGAAGTCAGCTCCTCGAGCCGCGAGGCCGCGGCCGGCAGCCGCAGCAGGCTCTTCGGCGTGAAGACGATCAGGGGCCTGGCGTCGGGCTGCCGCATCTGCCGCCGCAGCAGGTGGAAGTACTGCGCCGGTGTGGTGGCGTTGCAGACCTGCAGGTTCCCGTCGGCGCAGAGCTGCAGGTACCGCTCGATCCGGGCGCTCGAGTGCTCGGGCCCCTGCCCCTCCGAGCCGTGCGGCAGGAGCATCCCGAGCCGCGAAGTCTCGCGCCACTTGTCCTCGGCCGACGCGATGAACTGGTCGATGATGACCTGCGCGCCGTTGGCGAAGTCGCCGAACTGCGCCTCCCAGAGCACGAGGGTCCCGGGCGACTCGACGCTGTAGCCGTACTCGAAGCCGAGCACGCTCGCCTCGGAGAGCGGGCTGTCGCACGCGGCAAACAGCGCCTGCTTCGGGTCGAGCCGCGACAGGGGGGTCCACATCTCGCCCGTGACCGCGTCGTGGAAGACGACGTGCCGCTGCGAGAAAGTGCCGCGGCTCGAGTCCTGCCCGGAGACCCGCACTCCCGTCCCTTCGAGCAGCAGCGAGCCGAAGGCGAGGGCCTCCGCCGTCCCCCAGTCGAGCGGGAGCGAGCCCTCCGCCATTCGGGCGCGGCGCGCCAGCTGCTGGACCATCTTCGGGTTCAGGTGGAAGCCGGCGGGAACGGTCGTCAGCGCCCGCCCGATGCGCGCCAGCGTCTCGCGCGGCACGCCGGTCTCGAGCTCCACCACCCGTCCCTCCCCGCGCGGCGTGGCGGCGGGGACCGGCGGCCCGGCCCGGCGCGCCGCTTCCTTTGCCGCCGCGAGGGCCCCTTCGTAGGCGGCGATCTGCCGCGCCTCGAGCTCTTCGACTTCGGCCTCCGTCAGGAGCCCCTCGCGCACGAGGCGCCGCGCATAGAGCGCGCACACACCCGGGTGCTCCGCGATCTTGCGGTACATGATCGGCTGCGTGTAGGTCGGCTCGTCCCCTTCGCTGTGCCCGTGGCGCCGAAAGCCGATCAGGTCGATGACGATGTCCTTATGGAACTCCTGCCGGTAGTCCAGGGCGATCTGGAGCACCCGGTAGGCCGCCTCGGGATCGTCCGCGTTGACGTGGAAGATCGGCACCTGGTTGATCTTCGCGACGTCGGTCGAGTACACCGAGGAACGGCCCGCGGAGGGAGGCGTCGTGAAGCCGATCTGGTTGTTGATGACGAGGTGGATCGTGCCCCCCGTGCGGTATCCGGAGAGCTGCGCCAGATTGAAGGTCTCGGCGACCATCCCCTGCCCCGCGAAGGCCGCGTCGCCGTGGAGCAGCAGCGGCAGCACGCGCTTCCACGCCTCGGGACCGCGCCCCAGGCGCTCCTGCTTGGCGCGGGCCATGCCCTCGACGACCGGGTCCACCGCCTCGAGGTGCGACGGGTTGGAGGGCATCGAGATCGCGATCTTCCGGCCGCTTCCGGTCCGGCGCTCGGTCCGGGCGCCCTGGTGGTACTTGACGTCCCCCTCGTCGGCGGGAAAGTCCGGGTGCACCGTCCCTTCGAAGCCGGCGAAGATCCGCTCGGCCGAGTTGCCGACCACGTTGGCCATGATGTTCAGGCGGCCGCGGTGCGACATCCCGAGGGTCACCTCTTCGACGCCGCGCTCGGCCGCGCCCTCGACCAGGCAGTCCAGCAGCGGGATCGCCGTGTCGCACCCCTCGACGGAGTAGCGGCGCTGCCCCAGGAACTTCGTGCCGAGGAACCGTTCGAACTCTTCGGCCGCGATCAGCTTCTCGAGGATCCTGCGGCGCACTCCCGCCGGCAGCTCCTGCGGCGGCGCGCCGACCCGGACGCGGATCCACTCCTTCTCCTCCGGGCTCGAGATGAAGCGGTACTCGATGCCGACCTTGCCGCAGTAGACGCGGCGCATCACGGCGATGATCTTGGAGAGCGCCATGTAGTCGCCGCCCTGGAGGCCTCCGGTCCAGAACGCGCGGTCCAGGTCCCAGATCGTGAGGCCGTAGGTCTCGAGATCCAGCTCCGGGTGGTGCACGACCGGGCGGAACCGAAGCGGGTCGATGTCGGCGATCAGATGCCCGCGAACGCGGTAGGCGTTGATCAGCCCCAGCACCTGCGCCTGCTTGGCGATCTCGGCGGACCGCCCGTCCCCGAAGAGCGCAAGGTTCCGGTCCACGGCCCAGCGGTACGGCCGGTGCGGGATCTCGAGGTCCGCGAAGACCTGCTCGTAGAAGTCGTGCCGGCCGAGCAGCAGCTCCTCGATCCGCGCGAGGAAGAGACCCGACTCCGCCCCCTGGATGATCCGGTGGTCGTAGGTCGAGGAGAAGGTCACGACCTTGCTCACCGCCAGGCGGGAAAGGGTCTCGGGCGCCATCGCCGAGAATTCCGCGGGGTACTCGATCGCGCCGGTCGCGACGATCAGGCCCTGTCCCGGCATCAGGCGCGGCACCGAGGCCGTCGTGCCGAGGGTGCCCGGGTTGGTCAGCGAGATCGTCGTGCCCTCGAAGTCGGAGAGCTGGAGCTTGCCCCGGCGCGCCCGGCCGACGATGTCGTCGGCGGCCTCCAGGAACTGCCGGATCGTCATCTTCTCCGCGCCCTTGACGTTGGGCACGACGAGGCTGCGGGAACCGTCCGGTTTTTCGACATCGACCGCGAGGCCGAACCGGATCGCGTCGCGCCGCAGGCGCGAGGGCGCCCCCGAAGAGGCGTCGAAGGCGTCGTTGACGCGCGGGAAGGCCTTGACCGCCTGCACGATCGCCCACGCCACCAGGTGGGTGAAGGAGACCTTCGACTGGCCGCTTGAGGCGCGGTACTCGTTGATGAGCCGCCGGTTCTCCTCCAGCAGCTTGATCGGCACCTGGCGCTGCGAGGTGGCGGTGGGGATCGCCAGGCTCGCCTCCATGTTCTCGGCGACGCGCAGCGCCGCGCCCCGGATCGCGGCGCGCTCCTCTCCCGGCGCGGGAGAGCCGGGGGCGGGGGACGCGGCCGGGGGCGGGGCGGCGGAAACGGGCTCCGGCTCTCCCAGCCGCTCGCGGAAGAAGGCGCGCCACTCCTCGTCCAGGCTGCCCGGATCGGTCCGGTAGCGCGACAGCAGCTCCGCGACGTAGTTCGCGTTCTCGCCGAACTCGGCGACGAGGCGCTCGGACAGGTCGACGTCGGTCGCCCGGGTGGCCATGAGGGGCCAGATTCTAATCTCTTCGGCTTGCTCGGGCGCGGCCGGCTCCCCTGCGAGCAGGTTGCCGAAAAATGGTGCGAGGCGGCGTTGCGAGCGCCGCGGGGTCGGATGCCAGGAGACGCGACTCGGGCGTGTCCGTGCGCATCGTCGAGGAGCGGCGAGGTGACTTTCGGCTGCGGCGGTCGCTCCGCGACCGGCAGCCGAGAGTTTTCAGCCGAGCCCCGGGATCCGGGCCCGGCTCTGGAGTCGATTGGTCGCCCTTCGCGAACCCGAACGCCTGCGGCCAGGTCCCAGCCACGACGTTCGCATCCATTTTTCGGCCGCCTGCTAGGATCTTCGCCTTTGCCCAGGAAGGAGACCGGATGCCCGGACGCGCCGTTGTCCTCTCTCTTCTCGCCGCGGCGGCGGCCGCCCTCCCCGGCCAGGGTCCCGAGCCGGTTCTCTCTCCCGGCGTCCTCGAGACGGCGCGGGCGTTGCTCGAGAAGGCGTCATCGGGGTCCAGGGCGTCGCAGTGGGTCGCGGGCCTGACCGACCGGGCGGGCTCCCGGCTTGCCGGATCCCGCGGCGACCGGGAGGCGGTGGCGTGGGGGCTCGAGACGCTGAGGGCGCTCGGTTTCGCCAACGTCCACCCGGAGAAGGTGACCGTGAAGGTCTGGCAGCGCGGCGCCGAGTCGGGCGAGGTCCTTTCGCCCTCTTCGCAGCCGCTCGCTCTGACCGCGCTCGGGGGCGGCGTCGCCACAACCGACGGAGGCGTGGAAGGGGAGATCCTCGAGGTCTCCTCCCTCGAGGAGCTCGATCGGAAGGGCGCGGCTGCCCGCGGAAAGATCGTCTTCTTCAACAAGAAGATGGAGCGCGCCGCCGACATGACCGGCTACGAGCGCGCGGTGGACGTACGCGGCCGCGGCCCCTCGCGCGCGGCCCGGCACGGCGCGATCGGGGTCCTGATCCGATCGGTCGGAACGGGCCAGGACCGGCTCCCCCACACCGGGGGGCTGCGCTACGACGAGAAGCTGTCGCGTCTTCCCGCCGCCGCCCTTTCGATCCCGGACGCGGAGCGGCTCGAGCGGCTCGGCCGATCCGGCCGGCCCGTTCGCGTCCGCTTTGCGCTTTCCTGCGGCGACAAAGGGGAGGCCGAGTCGGCCAACGTGATCGGTGAGATCCCCGGGAGCGGGAAGGCCGGAGAGATCGTTCTGCTCGGCGCTCATCTGGACTCCTGGGACCTCGGCACGGGGGCGATCGACGACGGCGCCGGCTGCGGCATCGTGATCGAGGCGGCGCGGCTGATCGGGCAGCTGCCGCGGCGGCCGGCGCGCACGATCCGCATCGTGCTCTTCGCCAACGAGGAGAACGGGCTCGGCGGCGGACTTGCGTATGCGAAGTCGCACGCGGCGGAGCTTCCGCGCCACGCCGCGGCGCTCGAGGCGGACGCCGGCACCGGAGCGCCCCGGGGCTTCTCCTGGCTGGCGGGGCCCTCGGCCGAGCCGGTCGTCAGGGAAGTCGCCCGCCTGCTCGAGCCGGTCGGCGCGGGCAAACTCTTCGGCGACGGCCGGGGTGGCGCGGACATCTGGCCGCTGCGGGTCTCCGGCGTGCCCCTCTTCTCGGTGCTGCAGGACATGTCGCGATACTTCGACGACCACCACACCGCCAACGACACCTTCGACAAGATCGAGCCGGAGTCCCTCGACCGCGTCGTGGCGGCCGTGGCGGCGTTCGCCTACGTCGCTGCCTCGACCCCCGAGCCCTTCGACCGGGTCCCGCCCGGCAAACGCAAGCTTCCCGAGTTCTTCCGGTGAGAGACCGCCGCCTGCGCGCCCCTACCTCACTTCGAAGGGGCTGGAGGACTCCGCCGTCTTCTTCGAAGCGGGATCGGTGACGGCGACCTTCAGGGCGTAACGGCCGGGCGCGAGCCCCTGCGGCTGGAAGTCGAGGACGACCTTCCGGCCGCCGCCCCGCTCGATGTCGGAGCGGCGCGAGACGGCGGCTTCCGCGGGGCGGAGCTTGCCGTCGGGCCCGACGATCTCGGCGCGCACGTCGAGCGGCGCGGGCTTCTCCCCGCCCGGAAAGTTGTAGGCGACGACGGTGACCTGGGCGCCCGCGCCTCCGGAGAGCCTCGGCATCGCCGCCGGAATGAAAGACTCGCCCGCGACCGCGAACGGGTAGTCTGCCGGGCGGGGAGGCGCGTCGGCGCGCGGATTGCCCCGCACCATGACCCAGCTCCCGGGCGCCTCCCCGAAGAAGGGAGGGAGCACCGTCGGCGCGCCCCCCGGGATCTCGGGAACCGAGCAGCTCGCGGCGAAGACGCCCGAGTGCCCGGTCGTGCCATTGCGCACGAGAGCCCTCACGCCGTACTGCCCGGGAGGCACGTAGAGTGTCGCGTAGAACTTGATCCCGCCCGCCTCCAGGCTCGCGCGCAGCTTGGCGAGGTCGAGCGTCATCTCCGAAGCGAGGTAGTCCGCGAGCGTGCCCGAAGCGTCGTTGGCGTACACGTAGATCTGCACCGCGGTCTGGCTGCCCGTATCGCCCGCGAGCAGCCCCCGGCCCGGGATCTCGAGCAGGACCGGCACCTGCGGCAGGTCCGCCTGTGACGCAAAGGAGGCGACGAGCAGGTTGCCGGGGATCTCGTTCTCCCGCGCTCCCCCCGTGACGAGGTCGCCGGCCGCCAGCGTCCTCTCGAGCGGCGACAAGTTCCCGTACGGCCGCGGCTCGTAGTAGCCGGAGCGGGCGCGCACCCTCGCCCCGGGCGCGCGGACCTTCACCTTCAGGGCGTGGAAGGCGCCGGGCTTGGAAAGCTGCCTCGGCTGGTAGACGAGCAGGTACACCAGGGCCGTCCGTTCCTCGAGCTTCGCGAGCTCGCCGCTCAACTGATTGGTATTGCGGATGAGCTCTCCATCCGCCGCCGCGGCCATGGCGAAAAGGGCGTCGGTGCCGCTCCCGGGGGTGCTCCCGGTCACGTCGGTCTCCGCGCGCAGACCGCTGATGTCGATGGTGTTCAGGAC